>NZ_RZQP01000080.1:0-24890 GCF_003998165.1 Mesorhizobium sp. M7A.F.Ca.US.007.01.2.1
CAGGGTCGATACCGTCTGGACGGTGAGGCCGACGCGCCGGGCGATCTCGCCGCGCGCGATCGGCCCGTGCAGGCGGATGGACTCAAGCACGATGCGCCGGTTGTATGGCCGCCCGAACTCCTGATTGGTCCCCCGCAGTGCCATGCCTTGCGCCCCTTAGGAGAGGATAGCTTGGCACCGCTTATTTATTCAGTCAAATGGAATTCAAAAATAAATGATAATGAAACACAAATCTTGGGAAGGCCGGGTATGGACGTACCCGATTCAGGACCTGCCCACACGCCGCCCTGGCCGATTGCCGCCATGGCGAAACCTCTTCAATGGTGAGCGAACCCGCGACCGTTGATGACAAAGCAGGAGCAAAGATGATCGAATTGCCGTTTGCCCGCGACGAGTACCGACAGCGGCTTCGCAAGATCCGCACCGAGATGGCCAAGCGCGGTCTCGAGCTTCTTGTCGTCAACGACGTTGCCAACCAGCATTACATCACCGGTTATGACGGCTGGTCGTTCTACACGCCGCAAATGGTGCTGGTTCCAATCGAGGAGGTCGAGCCGGTCTGGATCGGGCGCGCCATGGATGCGGCCGGCGGTCTTCTGACAGCCTGGATGAAACCGGAAAACGTGGTCGGCTTTCCGGAAGACCATGTCCAGCGAGGCGATCGCCATCCCATGGACTGGATTGCGAACTGGATTGTCGCCAAGAGCTGGGGGAGTCGCCATATCGGCATCGAACTCGAAGCCTATTATTTCTCCCCCAAGGCGCACGCCCGGCTTGTCGCCGGACTTCCCAATGCAAAATGGCACGATGCCGACCTGCTGGTGAACTGGATCCGGGCGGTCAAATCGGCGCCGGAGATCGCCTATTTGCGCAAGGCATCGACGCTCGCCGAAGCTGCCGTCACGCGAGCCTTCGAGGTGATCGCGCCGGGCGTTCGCGAATGCGACGCCATCGCCGCCATCCAGGCGGCGCAGATCGCGGGCAGCCCGGATTTTGCCGGCGACATCACAGCGCTTCCGCCGACAATCCTCGGTGGCGAGAATGCCTCGGCGCCGCACATCATGTGGAGCGACAGGCGGTTTGGAGAAAACGAGACGATTGCGCTGGAACTTGCCGGCGTTTGCCGCCGCTATGCCGCCGGCCTCGCCAGGACCATGCAGCTTGGCAAGACGCCGACAAATGTCTCGGATACCGCCAAAGCGGTGATCGAGGGCATGGACGCGGTGCTCAACGCGGTCAGGCCGGGAACGACTGCCGAAGCGGTCGAAGCTGCCTGGCGCAAGGTCATCCAGCGCTACGGACTGAAGAAGGAATCGCGCATCGGCTACTCCATCGGCGTCGCCTATCCGCCGGATTGGGGCGAACACACGATCAGCCTCAGGCCGGGCGACAAGACGGTGCTTGAACCGGGCAACGTCGTTCATTCCATCCTTGGCATGTGGATGGACGGCTGGGGCATCGAGGTCAGCGAGACCATCCTGGTCACCGAAACCGGCCACGAGACCCTGACGAAGTTCCCGCGAGAGATCCATGTCAAATCCTGAGGGTTCGGCCACGGCGGGTGGTGTTGCGAAAACCGTGACGACCGATATCGACGCCGGAATTCTCGACCGGATGATCGAGGTCCGTCGCCATCTGCACCGCAATCCCGAGCTTTCGAACCAGGAGGCCGGCACGCAGCGTTACCTCAGGCAGATGCTGGTGGATCAGGGAATCGTCGACATTCGCGACGTCGCCGGCTTTGGCCTTGCCGTCGATATTGTCGGCGCCGGCAGGCCGTCAAATCGAAAGATCGCCATTCGCGCCGACATCGATGCCTTGCCGATCGAGGAGGAGTCCGGCGTCGATTATGCATCGACGAATCCAGGTGTGATGCATGCCTGCGGTCACGACGCCCATGCATCGATGGCTTTCGCGGTGGCCGCGCATCTTCACCAGTCGCGGGACAGTTTTGGCGGTACCGTTCGCCTGATCTTCCAGCCGGCGGAGGAGGACGAACCGTCGGGCGGCAAGCGGGTGGTGGAAGAGGGGCTTCTCGACGACATCGACGCCGCCATCTGCGTCCACGTCGATCCGTACACACCGACCGGCAAGATCGCCGTCGGCTCCGGTCCCTACACTCTGGCCTGTGACACGTTCGATGTGGCCGTCATCGGCTCGGCGGCACACGCGGCAAAACCGCATGAAGGCGTCGATGCGTTGGCCGTGGCTTGCTCCCTGGTGAGCGAATTGCAGAAGATCGTTTCGCGCGAGACCGATCCGTACGATCCGCTGGTGATTTCCGTGACTGCCATCAATGGCGGCAACGCCTACAATGTCACAGCCGGCAGGGTCACGTTGAAAGGCACCATCCGCAGCGGCAGCGATGCAACCCGCGAGCGGGCCTGGCACCGCGTTCGTACGATAGCCGAGGGTATGGCGACGAGCCACGGCGCGCGTGTCGAGGTCGACATCCACAAGGGCGAACCCGGCGTCGTCAACGATGTCGAGATGACAGAGCTGATTGCCGCCAGCGCCAAGGCCTGCATCGGTGCCGACAACGTCCTCAACACGCCCGGATGGACGATCGCGGACGACTTTGGCTACTACAGCGAGAAACGTCCTTCGGTCTATTTTCGGCTGGGAATCCGGAACGAGGAGATCGGATCGGTCTTTCCGCTCCATCACGCCCGGTTTCGTGTCGACGAGGCCGCGTTGAAGGTCGGCGCGACCACCCTGGTTGCGGCAGCGACGGCGTTTCTGTCTACGGGAGCGCCTTAGTCAGCCATCATGATGGTCATCGGCGCATGGGGCAGGAGCCTGGGATCGCTTACAGATACTGGGCGACCTTCTTGCCGACCGTGAGGAAGCGCAAGGGATCGATCGCTTCGCCATTGTGGCGGACTTCGTAGTGCAGATGCGGGCCGGTCGAGCGGCCGCTGCTGCCGGTCTTGCCGATGACGGCGCCGGCGTCCAGTTTCTCGCCGACGGTCACGTCGATCTCGCTGAGATGCCCGTAACGTGTCGCAAAACCATTGCCATGGTCGACTTCAACCATGCGGCCATAGCCGCCGTTCCAGCCGGCCTTGGTGACGGTGCCGGGCGCCGTGACCTTTGCGGCCATGCCGATCGGCGCCCTGAAATCCATGCCGGAATGCAGTGCCGCGGTGCCGAGGATCGGGTCGGTGCGCACGCCGAACGGGCTGGTGACGGAGTGGCCCGGCGCGGGGTTGGTCAGCGGCAGCTGGCGCGCTTCTTTCTTGAGATGGTCGAGCGCGTCAAGCGCTTCGTCCAATTCCTTGACCTTGCTGTCGAACATCATCGAACTGTCGAGCGGGATCAGCGGTCCGCCGACGTCGCTGTCGCCCTTGCCGAAGTCGCTGTCGACGGGCAGTCCGGCCGCCTCGAGCGCCTGGGTGATGGCATCGGCGCTCTTATAGGCATTGTCGGCAAGCGTGCTGATGCGGGTCAGTTGATCGCTCTCGATGGATTTCAACGACTGGTTGATCGAGACGAAGAGCTTGTCGGCACGATCGGCGGCTGAATCATTGGGCAGCGGATCGGAGCGGGTTGACCACAGCGAGAACGGCCTTGTGTCGCCGGCGCCGAGATCGGCGCTCAGGCTGGCGACCGCATAATTCCGCGCGGGCTCCTTGATGCTGCCGGTCACTTCGGCGCGTTTGTCCGGCTTCGCAGCCGCTGCCGGATCTTCGGCCGGCGCTGCGCCGACCTCGCTCTCGGCGCGTTCGAGCAGCGGACCAAGGCGGCCATGACGCTGGCTCAACTGGCTCTGGCGTTCAAGCAGTTCGCTGACCTTGGTTTCCATCAGCTGCTGGTCGAGCAACTGGCGGCTGGTGATGCGGTCGACCTGGGCGCGAAGCGCCGAAATGCGATCTTCATAGGCTTGCTGCATGCGCGCCTGACGCGCCGTTGTGGCGCCGATCAAATCGTCGCGCAGCACGAGATAGGAGGTGGCCATGAGGTAGCCGACGGCAATGGCGGCCAGCGCCGAGCCGATAAAGGCCGCCAGCCACGGTCGGATCGTAAAATGCCTGATCTCGTTGCCCCGGGCGATGATGACCGTATGGGGCTCCTTACGCTTGCCGAAGACTGCGGACTGACCGGTTGCGTTCACGGGACCAAGCTTTCGTTTACGACACCACGACAGCTTGATTACACATTATTAGGGTTAACAAAGGCTTGCAGCGATAGCTTGCTCGCAGCGATTGCCCGCCAGGCGTGCGTAAGGTTGCAAGGGAACCTGGGCCAGCCTCGCCGGCAAACCTCAAAGCGCTCGAACGGCCTCGAGCACCTCTTCGGCATGGCCCTTGACGCGGACCTTGCGCCAGATCCTGGCGATCCGCCCGTCGCGGCCGATCAGGAACGTCGCGCGCTCGACGCCCATATACTTGCGGCCATACATCGATTTCTCGACCCACAGATGGTAGGCCTCGATCACCGTGCGCTCCTCGTCGGCGGCGAGGTCGATGGTGAGATTGTATTTCGACTTGAACTTGTCGTGCTTCTTGACGGGGTCGGGCGACAGGCCGATCACCACGGCGCCGGCCTTCTCGAACTCCGGCTTCAACTGCGAGAAGCTGATCGCCTCCTGCGTGCAGCTTGTTGTGTCGTCCTGCGGATAGAAATAGAGCACGATGGGCTTGCCGGACGATGCGGCAAGGCTGACCGATCCGCCGCCGTCCCGCGGCAGGTCAAATTGCGGCGCAAGATCGCCTACGTCGAGGTCAGCCATACCGATGCCCTTGTTTGAGGTTACGCGCGAAGCCACACCGATATAGTGTCGGACGGGGATTCGTCCACGATCGAGTTCGTACAACGGAAAATTGCGTGGATCAGGAGCGACCGCAGCACGAGAAGATCCGGTTCAGGCGTGATGAGATCACCGACCTGGGGACCTTTCCGTCCGCCTGCCGTGTGCCGCCGCTTGGTCAGGCGTCGATCGGACGCGGTTTTCGCATCCTGTCGCGACTGTTCGCCGGTCTGGTCGCTTTCGTGCTGCTGGCCGCCGTGCTCGTTTATCTGGTTGGCGCCTCCGGCATCGGAGCCGACCGGCTTCGCGCCGAGGCGGAAACGGCGCTTGAGAAACTGGCGGGCGTCGATGTCAATGTCGCGGTCGGGCCTGCCCGCATCACGCTCGACGGTTCGAGTTTCATCGCGCTTCAGGTCAGCGACGTCAGCTTGAAGACATCAGACGGCAAGCCGATGGCCGATGCCGGCCGCGTGCGCTTCGGCGTGCGTCTGTTCCCGCTGCTGTGGGGAGATGTGCGGCTGACCAGCGCCAGGATCTCGGATGCCCGCATCGTCGTGGCGGCGATGCCGTCAGGCGGCGACTGGACCGCCGGCCTGCGCAATGCGGACGGCCTCATCGATCCGGAGAAGCTGTCCGCCGCGGTGTTCGGAAACATCAACCACGCACTCGATGCCGTGCGGGAGGATTCGCTGCGTCGCATCGATCTTCGCAATGTCGAATTCGTGCTGCCCGAAACCGGAGCGATCAAGCTCGTCAAGATCACCGACGCCACCGTCGTGCAGTCGGGACCGGGCGGCATGGAGTTTTCCTCGAAGGCGGACATCGACGGCAGGACGCTTACGGTTGCCGCTACCGCCACCCGTGATATCGCGGCGCACCGGGTCACGGCGCTGGATGCGAGCGTCGATCTGGCCGACACCGGCGCGGCCGCTGCCGGCAAGTTGGGACCCGTCGCGTTGAAGCTGACGGGATCGGAAGGGTTCGGCGTGAACGCATCGCGGCTGACGGCCGCTTTGTCATCGACGGGCTCTGTCCTCGATCTCGGCACGCGAGGATTGCTGGCGGCGGACGTCGATATCAATGCGACGCTGGTTGCTGGCAGCAACAAGGTCCAGGTCGACAGATTGCTGCTGAAGACCGGCCGCTCGACATTCGATTTCGCCGGTTCGATCGGGCCGAAGCCGGCAAGCGGAGCGGTGGGTGAAGAGCCCTCCTATCGCTACGACCTGACCAGCGACGGGTCGTCGCTTGCGCCTTCGGAGTCGCCCGAGCCGGCGCTCACCTTCCTCGCCCGGATCGCCGGTGTCTACAACACGGTGAGCCACAAACTGGTGGCCGAGCAGATCGCGCTTCGGTCCGCCGGCTCGGGCGAGATGCTTGGCACCGCCGCCGTGGCGTTCGTCGACGGCAAAGTGCCGGGGATCAATCTGGCGTTCAACATCCACGACATGCAGGTCTCTCACGTCAAGCAGCTATGGCCGTGGTTTTCGGCGCGCAATGCCCGGCTGTGGGTGCTGGCAAATCTGTTCGGCGGCCGTGTCGTCGACGCCAACCTTCAGTTCCAGGTGGTGCCGGGCCGGCTGGGCAACGGCGTGCCGCTTTCGGCCGATGAGGTGTTCGGCCGCTTCCAGATCGAGGGATCGCGCTTCGACACCGCCGGCCGCATCCCTCCGATACGCGATGCGGTCGGCGTCGTCGGTTTCCACGGCAACGATGTCGATATCTCGCTGTCCTCGGGCACCGTCTACATGCCCAGCGGCCGCACCGTGGCGGCCAGCAACGGCACGCTGACGGTCAAGGCGGCCAACCGCCCGCCGGTCGTCGGCGCGCTCGACATCGATGTCGACGGCGACGCATCCGCCGTTGCCGAACTCGCATCCTACGAGCCGATCAACGCCATGCGCCATGTCGGCATTCTGCCGGAGGACCTGTCGGGCAGCGTCACCGGTCACGTCAAGGCGGATATTCCGCTGCAGTCCGGCGTCGACTCCTCGAAGCTCGATTGGCTGGTGTCGCTCGACTACACCGGCATGTCCCTGGCCAAGCCCTTCGAAGGACAGGTCGTGACGGATGCCGACGGTTCGATCACGGTCGACCCCGAGAAGGCGGTGATCTCCGCCAAGGCGTTGCTGAACGGCATTCCGGCCGAACTCGATCTGATCGAGCCGCTCAGGGATGAGGGGCCGGCGCGCAGCCGCAAGGTGGCCCTGGTGCTCGACGACAAGATCCGCGCCGCCGCCATGCCCGGCCTGAAGCCGCTGCTTGCCGGAACTGTGAAGGTGGCGATCGACAAGAACGGCAGCGGCGACCAGAACGTCTCGGCCGACCTGACCAACGCCAGGCTGGACATTCCCTGGGCGGGCTGGAGCAAGGGGGCGGGGGTGCCCGCCAACGTCACCTTCGTCATGACCAAGTCCGGCGACACCACGACGCTGTCCGATTTCAATCTCGACGGAAAGACGTTCTCCGTCGACGGCAGCATCGTGCTGGTCAATGGCGCCTTGTCGTCGGCGCGGTTCAGCAAGGTCACCTTGAACAGAGGCGACGACGTTGCTGTGTCGGTGAAGCGGTCCGGCAAGGGCTATGCGGTCGACATATCGGGCAATGCGCTCGATGCCCGCTCGCTCATCAAGCAGTTCACCTCCGACGTCGACACGGCTACCAAAACCACCGGTTCCGACGCCATCTCCGTCAGCGCCGATGTCGACCGGCTGACCGGTTTCCACGACGAGCAATTGTCCAATCTGAAGCTCGACTACAGCGCGGCCGGCTCGCGGGTGAACGGGCTGAAGGTCAGCGCCACGGCAAGTTCGGGCGCCGCCATAACCATCAGCAACACCACCGGTGCCGGCCAGCGCGCGCTCAACATGCAGTCCGCCGACGCTGGCGCCATCCTGAGATTCCTCAATATCTACGAGCATATGGAAGGCGGAACGATCACCCTGGCCCTGGCGGGGCCGAGCGACGGATCGCTGAGGGGCAAGGTCGACACCAGCAACTTTTTCGTCGTCAACGAACCGAAACTGGCCTCCATCGTCTCGACCACGCCCGCCGGCGACAACCGCAGCCTGAATCAGGCGGTCAAGGGCAAACTGGACACGTCGCGGGTGAAGTTCGAGCGCGGTTACGCCGAGATCGACAAGGGCAGCGGTTACCTGAAAATCGCCAACGGTGTGCTGCGCGGACCGCGCATCGGCACCACGTTCCAGGGCACGCTCTACGACCAGAACAACAACATGGACATGACCGGCACGTTCATGCCGGTCTATGGCCTCAATCGCATCTTCGGCGAATTGCCCATCGTTGGCGCGCTGCTCGGCAATGGCCGCGACCGTGGCCTGATCGGCGTCACCTACCGGCTCAAGGGCAACGCCAACAAGCCGTTGCTGGACATCAATCCGCTGTCGGTGATCGCGCCCGGAATATTCAGGTCGATCTTCGAATATAGGTGAGCGAGTTCAGGCCGGTCGCACCAGAATGTGTTTTTTCTTTCCCAAGGAAAGCTTTACGACGTTTTCCGGACTCAAATCCTGAGGGGTCACCAGCCGGCGCTCGTCGCTCACCGGCTCGTCGTTCAGGCGCACGGCGCCGCCCTGCACATGCCGCCGCGCTTCGCCGTTCGACGCCGCCAGTCCGGCGGTGACCAGCAGCGACAGGATGCCGACGCCGGTTTCGAGCGCTGTCCTGTCGACCTCGACGGTCGGCAGCGACTCCGCGAGCGCGCCTTCCTCGAACGTCTTGCGCGCCGTATCGCTGGCTTGCTCGGCGGCCGCGCGGCCGTGCAGCAGGGCGGTGATCTCGGTGGCGAGGATCTTCTTGGCCTCATTGATCTCGGATCCGCCGAGCCGCTCGAGCCGCGCCACCTCGTCCAGCGGCAGCGTCGTGTAGAGCTTCAGGAAGCGGGCGACGTCGGCATCCTCGGTGTTGCGCCAGTACTGCCAGAATTCGTAGGGGCTCAGCATCTCCGCGTCGAGCCAGACCGCGCCCGACGCCGACTTGCCCATCTTGGCGCCCGACGAGGTGGTGAGCAGCGGCGTGGTCAGTGCATAGAGCTGCGCGTCCTCCGTGCGGCGGCCGAGATCGATGCCGTTGATGATGTTGCCCCACTGGTCGGAGCCGCCCATCTGCAGGCGGCAGCCGAGACGCTTGTAGAGCTCGACGAAATCATAGGCCTGCAGGATCATGTAGTTGAATTCGAGGAACGACAGCGACTGCTCGCGATCGAGCCGCAGCTTGACGGAATCGAAGGCCAGCATGCGGTTGACCGAAAAGTGACGACCGACATCGCGCAGGAAATTGACGTAGTTGATCTCCATCAGCCAATCGGCGTTGTTGACCATGATGGCGTCGTTGGGACCGCTGCCGAATTTGAGGTAGGGCATGAAGTTGCGGCGGATACCGGCAAGATTGTCTTCGATGTCCTGCGGGGTCAAAAGCTTGCGCGCCTCATCCTTGAACGACGGGTCGCCGATCATCGAGGTGCCGCCGCCCATCAGCGCGATCGGCCGGTGACCGGTCTGCTGCAGCCAGTGCAGCATCATGATCTGGATCAGCGAGCCGGCGTGCAGGCTCTTGGCGGTCGCGTCGAAGCCGATATAGGCTGTCACCGTCTCCTTGGCGAAGATATTGTCGAGACCGGCATCATCCGAAGTCTGGTGGATGAAACCGCGCTCGCTCATCGTGCGCAGGAAATCCGATTTGAAGGCAGGCATTTTTTCTATTCCCGAAAGCGTCCGGCCGCTGTGGCTCAGGCGTGCATGAACGCGGGCGTTTAGCATCCAAGCGCGATCAGCAAAAGTGGTTTCCGGTTTTGCGACTGATCGCGCCAGACAAAGGTCCAGCGATCAGCAAAAGTGGTTTCCGGTTTGCAGCCCGCGCGGATGGCGTTGCGAATCCTTGCTTCGTCGTTTGGGCTGGCGTATTGAGGCGCCGCGCAGGGCAGGGCCTGAGGCGCCGCGACGGGGCCATCCCGCAGATCAGATCCGGAAAGCTCCGCGATGAACAGGAACTATCTCTTTCTCTTTCTGTTCAGCGTGCTGATGACGTTCAGTGGACTGGCGAGCCTTCCACCCATCGACCGCGACGAATCCCGTTTTGTCCAGGCTACCAAGCAGATGGTCGAAACCTCCGACTATGTCGACATCCGTTTTCAGGATGCCTCGCGCTACAAGAAGCCGATCGGCATCTACTGGCTGCAATCGGCGGCCGTGGCGCTGAGCGGCGAGGGGGCGGCGGCGCCGATCTGGGTCTACCGCCTCGTCTCCATGCTTGGCATTGCCTTGGCCGTCGTCGGCATCGCCTGGACGGGCACCAAGCTGTTCGGGGCCAATGCCGGTCTCGCCGCCGGCCTGATGATGGCGGCGATCTTCGCCACCGCCTTCGAGGGCCGTGACGCCAAGACCGACGCCATGCTGCTGGCCTGCTGCGTGGCGGCGCAAGGCGCGCTCGCCCAGATCTATCTGGCAGCGCGCCGCAACGAACCGGTAGCCGCCCATCTGCCGTGGATTTTCTGGGCCGCTCAAGGCCTTGGAATTCTTATCAAGGGGCCGGTGGCTCCGCTGTTGTCGTTGCTCACGGTCGCCGCCCTGTTTGCCTTCGAGCGCGACTGGCGCTGGCTCCTGAAGCTGAAGCTCGTGCGCGGTGTCGCTCTGGTGGCGCTCATCGTGTTGCCCTGGGTTGCCCTCATCACCTGGAAGAGCGGCGGCACCTTTCTCAGCGATGCCGTCGGCAAGGACATGATGGCCAAGGTCGCCTCGGGCGAGGAATCGCACGGCCTGCCGCCCGGTTTCTACATGCTGACCTATTCCTTGTTCATGTGGCCGTTCGGCCTGATCGCGGTCGGCGCCGGGCTCCAGGCCCTCAACCGTCTGCGCGACGATCCCCGGCTGCGTTTCTGCCTCGCCTGGTATATTCCGTTCTGGCTGGTGTTCGAGCTGATCCCGACCAAGCTGCCGCACTATGTCCTGCCGGCCTATCCCGGCATGGCGCTGCTGATTGGCTGGCTGCTGACATTGTCGCCGCAGGAGGCCAATGCGCCGCTCAGGCGCTGGCAGGACTGGTTGTGGTGGTCGACCGCATTCGGTCTTGTCGTGGTCAGCCTTGGCCTGGCGGCGGTCTGCGTCGGAGCGCCGATCTATCTCACCGGCTCCTTTTCCTGGTGGAGCATCCCGGCCGCCGCGGCGGCGCTGGCGGCAGGGTATTTCGCTTTTTCGCGACAGCTGCAAGTGCCGCTCTCCCGCATCGGCGCCATCGCGGTTTGCGCCGGCATTACCTATGGGCTGTTGTTCGGCGTCATCGCGCCTTCGCTGAAGCCGATCTGGCTGAGCCCGGCGATCGAGGCGGCAGTCCAGGCCAACAGGCCTTGCGACACCACGGTGCTCGCCTCAGCGGAATATCACGAGCCGAGCCTGGTGTTCCTGGTCGGCACCAAGACCGTCCTGACCGATGTCGATGGCGTCGCCAAGCATCTGCTCGGCGATCCGGCCTGCGCGCTGGCGCTGGCACAAATCGGCGACGAGCAGAAGCTGAATGGCCTGTTGGAGGCGCAAGGCAAGTCGGCGAGCCGCGTTGCCGAGGTCGATGGCCTCAACTATTCGTCGGGAGACAAACTGTCGCTCGGCCTCTATCGTGTAAGCCAGTGACGGCTCGCCGATGCCCATGACGGCAACAATGGGGTCGAATTTCCTATGCTGGTGAAATCACGCCCGCCCGTTTCGAGCCTGCTCCTTGGCATAGGGCGCCGGTCGCTCGACAACTTTCGCGATACGATGCAGATCGCCAAAAGCCGCCTTGCCACCCGGCCGGCCAGATACCCGAATATTTTGTGGTCGGTCTGGGTGCTGGTCTGGGTCTTGCTGACGGCGTCGGCGTTTGTTCGTCTCGACACTCCGGCCGGAATGCTTCACGGCAAGTGGTCGGCGGGATTTGCCCGGACTGCCGACTTTTTCACCCAGTTCGGCCTGGGAGGCTGGTATATCATTCCCTCAGTGCTTCTGCTTGTCGCCGCGAACCTGACGGATTGGCGAAGCCTGTCGCGGCGCTCGCTGATGCTCCTCTACAACTGGACCTGCCTGGCTTTTCTGGTGCTGTGCGCCACCGGCCTGTCGGGGATCGCCGTCAATGTGCTGAAATATGCCATTGGCCGGGCTCGCCCGCTCTATTACGAGGACTTTGGCGTGCTGACCCTGCACCCCTTCGCTTTCGATGCGCGCTTCGCCGGCTTTCCGTCCGGCCATGGTACGACAATGGGCGCGGTGTTCGGGGTCGCTTTGCTGTTGTTTCCGCGGCGCTGGTACATCGCCCTGGCGATCACCGCCTGCATCGCCTCGACCCGTATCTTCGTTGGCGCGCACTATCCCAGCGACACCGTCGCCGGCTTCGGCCTTGGCTGCGGTTTCGCGCTTGCCTGCGGGCTGGTCTTTGCCCGGCTCGGCTTCATCTTCCGGCCGATGCCTTCGGGCTTGCCGGTCCGCAAGAAGACGTTTTGGCTGATTGGGCCGAGAAGGAATTTGACGGGCCGATGATGCCATGGGTAGGAAAGTCGTTGCGATAACCGGACGGCAAGGCGGGACAATGGTACGACGATCGCGAATGGTGGTAGGAGCGCTGCTGGCGGCATTTGTTGCTGGCGGAGAGATGGCGAACGCCTCGCCCTTCGTTGACACGAAGGAGGGGCAAGTCCAGGTCGACCATATGACCCTGCAGGAATTGCAGGCGGCTGCGCTAACGGGGTCGGCCGACGCGCAGAACCGGCTTGGCGTCGTTTTTCTGCTGGGACTCGGAGTTAAAGCGGATTTCGTCAAGGCTTTCGAATGGTTCCAAAAAGCGGCCGAGAAAGGGCACCCCGACGCGGAGACTTGGTTGGGCAATCTTTATGGAACCGGTCGAGGAGTAACACTCGATCGGCAGAAATCTCTGTTTTGGACAAGGAAGGCCGCAGAGCGCGGTTACAGCCGCGCAGAATATAATTTGGGAGTGAATTTCCTAGAGGGGACACTCACCGCCACGAACTACACCGAAGCCATCGCGTGGTTCAGGCGGGCTGCGGAACATGGCGACGTGTTGGCCAATCACAATCTTGGCCTATTGCTTTTGACAGGACGCGGAACTCCCAGTTCACCGCCAAATCTGAGAATTGAAGTCGACAAGGTACAGGCGCTGAAGTCGATTGCGTTCTCCGCCGAGAGTGGATTTGCGGACTCTCAAGCGGCTCTTGCTGCCATGTATTTCGAGGGGAACGGCGTAACGCAGAGCTATTCTGAAGCGGCCAGATGGTACCTATTGGCCGCGGAGCAGGGCTCAGCGTATGCACAAACGATGCTGTCCGCCATGTACCTTACTGGGCATGGTGTAACCGCCAACCAAGACACTGCCGTGAAATGGCTGAAGAAAGCGGCAGCAAACGGGAATGCTGCGGCTCAGGAACAGTTGGGCCAGAGTTATGGCGGCGGATTCTACGGACTGCCGCAGGATTTCATGCAAGCGATCGAGTGGACGACAAAGGCGGCGGACCAAGGAAACGCGGAAGCACAAAACACTCTTGGAGTAGCCTATCTTAAAGGTCTTGGAGTGCCGTCCGAGCGAGAGGTGGCTCATGATTGGTTTAAAAGGGCCGCCGCACAAGGTAATGCTCATGCAATTTACAACATAGACAAATATTTTAATAAAGATAAGGTTTTTACAGGGCAATGACCCGATTTCTATTTGGCCGGGCTGGGCTTCACCAAGGCTCGGCTTCATCAGTGCTCATTGGCGCGCCTTAATTTCCTTCGCGAACGGTGATGGGCCGGACCGACAGACCTCAAAAGACCGTAGTGTCTGCTTATTGATCGTCCCAGCGCGAACCATGTCACTGACCGCGCTATGGTCCTCAAAGGCGTCGCTCTGAAATTCCCGCTTGGTCGTCATGACCAACCTCCAAGCTACATTCCGCCAATTCAGCTAGACGCCGTCCAGGCCGCCATAGGATCTGACCAATCCGGCCATGTCGGGCGACCGGTGGTCCTCGTGTTCGAGCCCTTGCGCAACGCCGACGCGATCGGCGACCGGCCGGTTCTGGCTGACCTTCCACTTGCCGTGGATTTCGCTGATCTCGATTTCCAGCCCGATAATGCCCTTGATCTGCGACTGGATGAAGGGCTCCGGCGCATCGGTCACCGCCCAGGGCGCGGCGCGGGCGCCTTCCTGGGAGACGGTCAGATCGGCGATCTGCTGCGCCAGCCAGTCCTGATCATCCATCACCTTGACGGTGCCGCGAACCTGCACGATGGCATAATTCCAGGTCGGCACCACCTTGCCGGTCTCGCGCTTGGTCTCGTACCAGGACGGCGTCACATAGGCATCGCTGCCCTGGAAGACGATCAGTACGGTTGACGCCGGATTGTCGGCCAACAGGCGCCATTGCGGGTTGGCCCGCGCCAGATGGGCGCGCAGCCTGCCGTTCGGCCCGATTTCCGCGTCGAGCAGGAACGGGATGGCGTTGGCGACCGGCCCATCGGGTCCGTTGGAAATCAACAGGCCCAGCGGATGCGTCCGGATCAGCCCGTGCAGGATTTCCGGCCGCGTTTCCCTGAAATGAGGAGGTTCGTACATCGCCGTCCCTGCTTTCTTTGCTTATCTCAGCCGCTTCGGCCGCGGATCCGACAATTCGCCGGCCAGCCGGCGGTCGAGATAGTCGGCGCATTCCTCGAGCAGCAGGTCGGCATCGTTGGAGAAGAAATGGTTGGCGCCGGGCAACGTCTTTTGGGTGATGGTGATGCCCTTCTGCGTGTGCAGCTTGTCGACCAGGCCCTGCACATCCTTCGGCGGCGCCACCTTGTCGGCATCGCCATGGATGATCAGGCCCGATGACGGGCAGGGCGCCAGGAACGAGAAATCATAGGTGTTGGGCTGCGGCGCGATCGAGATGAAGCCTTCGATCTCGGGCCGGCGCATCAGAAGCTGCATGCCGATCCAGGATCCGAACGAGTAGCCGGCGACCCAGCAGCTCTTGGAATCGGGATGCAGCGACTGCACCCAATCCAGCGCCGCGGCAGCGTCCGACAACTCGCCGGCGCCGTGGTCGAATTCGCCCTGACTGCGGCCGATGCCGCGGAAATTGAAGCGAAGCGTGGTGAAGTCCCGCTTCTGGAACATGTAGAAGAGGTCGTAGACGATCTTGTTGTTCATCGTGCCGCCGAATTGCGGGTGCGGGTGCAGGACGATGGCAATCGGCGCGCTCTTTTCCTTGGAAGGCTGGTAGCGACCCTCCAGGCGGCCGGCAGGACCGGTGAAAATGACCTCAGGCATAAAATACTCCACTAGGTAATACGAATGCGCGGTGCCTGGAACGTTTCCTCTGGCCTTGACGCAGGGCGAGCGTCTTCTTAGAAGCTAGTTTAGAATTGTTCAAAACTGAGTGGCAAGACATCGAGCCCGGCCACCCGCGCCGCAAGCCGCGTAAATAGGACGGCTCGCCTTGGAATTTCAAGGAAATAACGCCATACGACGGCGGAATGGCTTCTGACGGGACTTGACGGACGAAAATGGCCGCAAAACGCGCCTATCTCGACTACAATGCCAGTGCGCCGCTGCTTGCCGCGGCCCGCGAAGCTATGGTCGCGGCGCTCGATGTCGCCGCCAATCCGTCATCGGTTCACGCCGAGGGGCGGGCGGCCCGCCGTCTGATCGAGACCGCAAGGCGTGACGTGGCGGCGCTCGTCAACGCCAAGCCCGAGCACGTCGTGTTCACCTCCGGTGCCACGGAAGCAGCCTCGACGCTGCTGTCACCCGACTGGCAGATGGGGCGCGGCACGGTGCGCATGAGCCGGCTTTACGTGTCGGAGGCCGATCATCCCTGCCTGTTGAACGGCGGACATTTCCCGGCAGTGCAGGTAAACCGGATCGGCGTCGACGCCAACGGTATCGCCGATCTCGACGCTTTGGCGGCAGCGCTCAGTGGTCATGACAAGAGCGAAGGCCTGCCGCTGGTTGCCATCCACGCCGCCAACAACGAGACCGGCGTCATCCAGCCGATCGATCGCATCGCCGGGATCGTCAAGGCGGCGGGCGGCATCCTCATGGTCGACGCCGTGCAGGCCGCCGGGCGTGTTTCGATCGATCTATCAGCGGGTTACGCCGATTATCTGATTCTGTCCTCGCACAAGATCGGTGGTCCCAAGGGCGTCGGCGCCATCGTCGCGGCTTCGGATCTGATGATGCCGAAGCCGTTGATCAATGGCGGCGGTCAGGAAAAGGGCCATCGCGGCGGGACTGAAAACCTCGCTGCCATTGCCGGTTTTGGCGCGGCCGCCCGCGAGGCCCTGGCCGGATTGCCGGCCATAGATGCGGTGCGCCGGCGCCGCGACGAGATCGAGGCCATCGTGAAAACGCTGGTGCCGGACGCGGAAATCTTCGGAACCGGTGCGCCAAGGCTTGCCAATACGGCATTCTTCGCTATTGCGGGCGTCAAAGCCGAAACCGCGCAGATCGCCTTCGACCTGGCCGGCGTAGCGCTGTCGGCCGGCTCTGCCTGTTCGTCCGGCAAGGTCGGACCGAGCCATGTGCTGAAAGCCATGGGATACGGTGACAGCCTTGGCGCCTTGCGCGTGTCGATCGGTCCGGCGACGGGCGCGGAAGACATCGAGTTGTTTCGCGTTGCGCTGACGGGAATCGCCGCGCGTCGGGCGGATAGAGAAAAAGCCGCGTGAGCGGTTGGGGCATCGGACCGAAAAGCGCGTAGCGATTTTCGGGAAAATCCGATGCTTGACGAAAATGATTTGGGCCATTCGGCCTGGTAGAGCCGTGCGTTTCATGCTGGCCGGGTGAATTTCCGGTCGAAGCGCACTATATGAAACTTACGCTGCCGCAAGCGCCTTTTTGGGGTTCGTTTTGGCGGTGCCATAGTTTGAAAACTGTCGGGCCTTGACCCCGGCGTGGATGGAGAACGCATATGCCTGCTGTGCAGGACACGATCGATCGGGTCCGAAAGATCGACGTCGACCAATATAAATATGGATTCCAGACCGAAATCGCGATGGATAAGGCCCCCAAAGGCCTCAGCGAAGACATTATCCGTTTCATTTCGGCCAAGAAGGACGAACCGTCCTGGATGCTGGAATGGCGTCTGGAAGCCTATCGCCGTTGGCTGACGCTTGACGAGCCGACCTGGGCGCGCGTCCACTATCCCAAGATCGATTTCCAGGACATCTACTTCTACGCGGCGCCCAAGAGCACGCCCGGCCCGACCTCGCTCAGCGATGTCGATCCCGAACTCTTGAAGGTCTACGAGAAGCTCGGTATTCCGCTGCGCGAGCAGGAAATCCTCGCCGGCGTGCAGAAGACCGACGCCTCGGAACTCGAGGAAGTCAGCGACAATGTCTACAAATCGGGCCGCGTCGCCGTCGACGCCGTGTTCGATTCCGTTTCCGTCGTCACCACCTTCAAGAAGGAGCTGGCGCAGGCCGGCGTCATCTTCTGCTCGATCTCGGAAGCCATCCGCGAGCATCCCGAACTGGTGAAGAAGTATCTCGGCTCGGTTGTGCCGACCTCCGACAATTATTACGCCACGCTGAATTCGGCCGTGTTCACCGACGGCTCGTTCGTCTTCGTGCCCAAGGGCGTGCGCTGCCCGATGGAGCTGTCGACCTATTTCCGCATGAACGAGAAGAACACCGGCCAGTTCGAGCGCACGCTGATCATCGCCGAGGAGGGGGCTTACGTCTCCTATCTCGAAGGCTGCACGGCGCCGCAGCGCGATGAGAACCAGCTGCATGCCGCCGTCGTCGAACTGGTGGCGCTCGACGATGCCGAGATCAAATATTCGACGGTGCAGAACTGGTATCCCGGAGACGCCGAGGGCAAGGGTGGCATCTACAATTTCGTCACCAAGCGCGGCGACTGCCGTGGCGATCGCTCGAAGATCTCGTGGACGCAGGTCGAGACCGGCTCGGCGATCACCTGGAAATATCCGAGCTGCATCCTGCGCGGCGACGATTCCTCGGGCGAGTTCTATTCGATCGCTGTCTCGAACGGTTATCAGCAGGTCGACAGCGGCACCAAGATGATCCACCTCGGCAAGAACACGTCGAGCCGCATCATCTCCAAAGGCATCGCCGCCGGCTTCTCGCAGAACACCTATCGCGGCCAGGTCTCGGCGCACCGCAAGGCGACCAACGCCCGCAACTTCACCAACTGCGATTCCCTGCTGATCGGCGACCAGTGCGGCGCGCACACCGTGCCCTACATGGAAGCCAAGAATTCGACGGCGCAGTTCGAGCACGAAGCGACCACGTCGAAGATTTCCGAGGACCAGAAATTCTACGTCATGCAGCGCGGTATCCCTGAAGAGGAGGCGATCGCGCTGATCGTCAACGGCTTCGTCAAGGACGTCATCCAGCAACTGCCGATGGAATTCGCTGTCGAGGCGCAGAAGCTGATCGGTATCTCGCTTGAGGGCTCGGTCGGCTGACCGGACAGATATTCAGGAAACGAAAAAATGCTTGAAATCAGAAACCTGCACGCCCGCATCGTCGATGACGGCACCGAAATCATCCGCGGTCTGAACCTGACGGTGAAAGCCGGCGAGGTTGCCGCGATCATGGGGCCGAACGGCTCGGGCAAATCGACGCTGTCCTACATCCTCGCCGGTCGCGAGGACTATGAGGTGACCGAGGGCGACATCCTCTACAACGGCCAGTCGATCCTCGAAATGGATCCGGCCGAGCGCGCCACGTCAGGCATCTTCCTCGCCTTCCAGTATCCGATGGAGATACCGGGCGTCGCCACCATGGAATTCCTGAAAGTGGCGATGAACGAGCAGCGCAAGGCGCGCGGCGAGGAGCCGCTGAAGATCCCGGAATTTTTGAAGCGCGTGAAGGAAGCCGCCGCCTCGCTCAGCATGGAGATGGCGATGCTGAAGCGGCCGCTTAATGTCGGCTTTTCCGGCGGCGAGAAGAAGCGGGCGGAGATCCTGCAGATGAAATTGCTGGAGCCGAAATTGTGCGTGCTCGACGAGACCGATTCCGGCCTCGACATCGATGCGCTGAAGATCGTTTCCGACGGCGTCAACGCGCTGCGCGCGCCGGACCGGGCGTTCCTGGTCATCACCCACTACCAGCGCCTGCTTGAGCACATCGTGCCCGACACCGTGCATGTGCTCTACAAGGGGCAGGTCATCAAGTCAGGCGACAAGTCGCTGGCGCTCGACCTGGAAGCCAATGGCTATGCCGGCGTGATCGGCGAAGCAGCGTGAGATGCCAGAGGTAATACCGATGAACATGCACGCACAACCGCAGCGGACACCGGCCGAGACAGCGTTGATCGACGCGTTCGGCGACCGGCTGTCGCTGCTGCCGGGCGACGGCGCGGTGATGCTGAAGCGCGACGACGCCATCGAGACGATCAAGCACGGCCTGCCGACGCGGCGCGTCGAATCCTGGCACTATACCGACTTGCGCCGGTTGCTGAATACCGTGCCGGACTTCGACCCTGCCGCCATGGCCAAGGCCATTGCGCCGATCGTTGACGGTTCCACTGTGGTGTCGATCCTGAACGGCAAGTCCGACGCCAAAGTGCCGGTTCTTGAAGGCGTCTCTTTCCAGCGCCTGTCGGAAAAGCTGGTCGACGGCAGCGCAGCACCTGGGCTCGACCCCTATGGCAGCGACGACGCCATCGGCGCGCTGAACACGGCTTTCGTCGCCGACGGATATTTTGTCGACATCGCCGATGGCGTGGAACTCGAAAAGCCGGTCGAGCTGCAGAACCTGCAGGCCGGCGGCCAGACCCATGTGCGCCTGCCAGTGCGTGTCGGCGCCGGCGCCAAGGCCGTCATCGTCGAACGGCAGACAGGTGACGGCGCTGCCCTGGGCAGCTCGGTCAGCCAGCTCGTGCTCGGCGAAGGCGCCGAGGTGACGTGGCTGATTGTCCAGGAACAGCCGGAAACGGCGACGCATCTGGCCCAGTTCAAGGCCCATATCGGCAAGAATGCCAAGCTGACGTTGTTCGTCATGAACGCCGGCGGCAAGCTCGTGCGCCAGGAGATCATGGTCAGGACGACTGGCGAAGGCGCCGATTTCAAGCTGCGCGGCATCAACCTCTTGGCCGGCGACACCCATACCGACGTGACCATGGTTCTCGACCACGCCGTGCCGCACACGACCTCGACGGAGATCATCCGCAACGTGGTGACGGGCAAGGCGCGCGGCGTGTTTCAGGGCCGCATCAACGTCCATCAATATGCGCAGAAGACCAACGCCAAGATGGCATGCAACACGCTGTTGCTGTCGGACGACGGCGAGTTCTCGACCAAGCCGGAGCTTGAAATCTTCGCCGACGACGTGATTTGCGGCCATGGCGCGACGGTCACCGAGATCGACCACGATCATCTGTTCTACCTGATGGCGCGCGGCGTCGACGAGAAAAGCGCGCGGGGGCTGCTCGTGAAGGCCTTCGTCGCCGAGGTGATCGAGGAACTGGACGACGAGGCGATCGTCGAAGCGCTGGAAGCGCGGCTCGACGGCTGGTTCGTGGCACACGGCTAATTGGATGGGGTCCGGCAAAGCCACCCCTCATCCGTCTTGGCGCTACGCGCCAATCCACCTTCTCCCACAAGGGGAGAAGGTAAAGCGCTAGACCTTCTCCCCTTGTGGGAGAAGGTGGCCGAGCGAAGCTCGGTCGGATGAGGGGTGTTGGAAGGATCTCGGCCTTGGCCGGCAAGGACTTTGAAATGGACCAGAAACTCGAAAACATTCCCTACGACGTCGAAGCGATCCGCCGCGATTTCCCGATCCTGTCGCGGGAAGTCTATGGCAAGAAGCTGGTCTATCTCGACAATGGCGCCTCGGCACAGAAGCCGCAGGCGGTGCTCGACGCTGTCCAGCACGCCTACAGCCAGGAATATGCCAACGTCCATCGTGGCCTGCATTTCCTGTCCAATGCCGCGACCGACGCCTACGAAAAGGCGCGCGAAACGGTACGCCGTTTCCTCAACGCGCCAAGCACCGACAACATCATCTTCACCTCGAACACGACCTCGGCCATCAACACCGTGGCCTATGGCTATGGCATGCCCAACATCGGCGAGGGCGACGAGATCGTGCTGTCGATCATGGAGCACCACTCCAACATCGTTCCCTGGCATTTTATCCGCGAGCGGCAGGGCGCCAAGCTGGTCTGGGTGCCGGTCGACGATCTCGGCGTCCTCCACATCGAGGAATTCGAAAAACGGCTGACCGACCGCACCAAACTGGTCGCCGTCACGCAGATGTCGAATGCGCTGGGCACGGTGACGCCGATCAAGGAAATCGTGCGCATCGCGCATGCGCGTGGAATTCCCGTCCTCGTCGACGGCAGCCAGAGCGCCGTGCATATGCCGATCGATGTGCAGGATCTCGACTGCGACTTCTTCGTCTTCACCGGGCACAAGGTTTATGGCCCTTCGGGCATCGGGGTGCTCTACGGCAAGAAGGACATTCTCCAGGGCATGCGCCCCTTCATGGGCGGTGGCGAGATGATCGAGGAGGTGACGGAAGACATCGTCACCTACAACGAGCCGCCGCATCGTTTCGAAGCCGGCACGCCGCCGATCGTGCAGGCGATCGGACTGGGTGCCGCGCTCGACTATATGGAAACGATCGGCCGCGAGCGCATCGCCGCGCATGAGGAAGACCTCAAGACTTATGCGCATGAGCGGCTGCGCGCCATCAATTCGCTGCGCATCTTCGGCGATGCGCCCGGCAAGGGCGCCATCATCTCGTTCGAACTGCAAGGCATTCATGCGCACGACGTGTCGATGGTGATAGACAGGCAGGGCGTTGCTGTCCGCGCGGGCACCCATTGCGCCCAGCCGCTGTTGAAACGTTTCGGCGTAACCTCCACATGCAGGGCATCGTTCGGCATGTATAATACCAGGGCCGAAGTCGACGCTTTGGCCGAGGCGCTTGAGAAAGCGCGCAAATTCTTCGGATGACGATTTTTTTGGGTGACGACCATGGATGATGCAAGCATCGCTGCCGAGACCACTCCGGAAACCGCGCCCAATGCGCTGGTTTCGGGATCGGCCATTCCAGCCGACGAACTGGCGCGGTTGACCGACGACATCGTATCGGCGCTGAAGACGGTCTACGATCCGGAAATCCCGGCCGATATCTACGAACTCGGCCTCATCTACAAGATCGACATCGAGGACAATCGCTCGGTCAAGATCGACATGACGCTGACCGCTCCCGGCTGCCCTGTCGCCGGCGAAATGCCCGGCTGGGTCGAAAATGCCGTCGGCGCCGTCGAAGGCGTGTCCGGCGTCGAGGTCAACATGACCTTCGACCCGCCATGGTCGGCCGACCGCATGTCGGAAGAGGCGCAGGTGGCGGTGGGCTGGTACTAGCGTCAAGCCTGGCACACTTGCGCGAGGGATAAAACTTCACCATTTTAGGTGAGGAATCATTCGGCAGGCCTTGAACCTGCATGGAATGGAAGGAAAAAGAATGGGACGCTTCGCCGTCATCACCATGACCGAAAAGGCCGCCGACCGGGTGCGCGAGATCGTCGCCACCCGCGACAACGCGCATGGCATCCGCCTCGGCATCAAGAAGGGCGGCTGCGCCGGCATGGAATATACGGTCGATCTGGTGACCGAGCCCAACACCAAGGACGACCATATCGAGCGCGACGGCGCTCATGTCTATGTCGCGCCCGAGGCCGCGCTATTCCTGTTCGGCACCGAGATGGATTTCGAGCAGACGACGCTGCGCACCGGCTTCACCTTCCACAACCCGAACCAGAGCTCGGCCTGCGGCTGCGGCGAATCCGTCGAACTGAAGCCGGCCGACCTGAAGGCACTGGCAGAGGCACGCGCTTCGGCCTGATTTTTTCCTTCGCCCCGTTTACGCGGAGAAAGTGTCACGAAGTGACGGATGAGGGGCAGCGCCAGCCTCTCCAGAGTTAGCTCCGCCCAGCCTGCCGGCGTACGTCGTTAGAAAATCCAAGCAATTGGCTTTTCGTTCGCTGCGCGGATCACTCCTCACCTCCCCGTAAACGGGGCGAAGAAACTCACTCCACCCACATGCCCGTCCGCTTGTGCCAATCGGCGATCGATTCCTCGGGATAGACGTCGAAGACCTTGTCGTGCTTGCCAACCACCGGCTCGACCCAGTTCGCCTTGTATTTCAGCATCAGGTGCACCTTGCTCTGTGGGATGGGCAGGTCGCTGTCGATCGCCGAGGCGAAGGGATGCACAAGCTCCGGCCAGGTTGGATCGTAGAGCCAAAGGGCTGAGCCGCATTTCTTGCAGAAATTGCGCTCGCCGGTTGAGATTTCGCAATGCGGATGCTCGTCGTCCTCGATCTCCGCCCGAAAGACGCCGAGGCTGCGCTTGCCCCTGATGTTCAGTGTCTCGTTGTCGGCACCGAGATTGATGGCAAACCCGCCGCCGCCCTGCTGCTTGCGGCAGATCGAGCAGTAGCACAGCATGAATGGCGCCGGCGTGTGGCTCTCCACCTCGAAACGCACGGCATTGCAGCGACAGGACCCTTTCAGCAGAAGAGGCATGGCGGGAAAACTCCGATACCTCTCTCAACCTGTCAGCATGATTTTGGTTGCGGCGATGACAAGGCCAGATGCCGGTGACATGATCGCGGCATGGACAATGAACGCATCGCCGAACTGTTCGAGGGTCTCGGCCCTGTCAGCATCCGCAAACTGTTCGGCGGCAAGGGCATCTATTTCGACGGCGTCATCGTCGCCATCGTGTTGCGTGGCGAATTGATGCTGAAAGCCGACGAGCAAAGCGCGCCCGAGTTCGAGGCCGCCGGCTGCACGCAATGGACCTATACCGGCTCGCGCCACGGCAAGCTGGTCGCCATGCCCTACTGGAGCGTTCCCGACAGCGCTTTCGATGATCCCGAGGAGATGGCGGCCTGGGCACGCCGGGCGTATGAGGCGGGGCGGCGGGCGGGGAAGTGAATGCCAACCTTCTTGGCACAGCGGAGGGACAGCACCCCCCTCTGTCCCGCCGACCTTGGAGGCCGTGCCCTACAATGCCCTGGCTATCCTCGCCGCCAACCTTGCATTGTTTTCCACCAGCGCGATGTTGGTCTTCAGGCTCCTGCCGCCGGTCAGTTCGAGGATCTTTCCCAGCAGGAATGGCGTCACTGCCTTGCCGGTGACATGTTGTGCCTCGGCGGCCTTCTGCGCGGCGTCGATATAGCCCGCCATCTCCGCAGCCGGGATTTCCTGGTTTTCCGGCACAGGATTGGCAATCAGCATGCCGCCAGCAAGCCCAAGTGCTGCCCTCGTCTGGTAGAAATGCGCGATCTCTTCCGGCTCGTGCAAGGTCAGCGGCGCGCGGAACGGCGATTGCCTGGACCAGAAGGCCGGCATCGTCTCGCAGCCATGGCCGATCACCGGCACGCCGCGCGTCTCCAGCACTTCCAGCGTCTTTTCGATGTCGAGGATCGCCTTGGCGCCGGCCGAGACGACAATCACCGGGGTGCGCGCCAGCTCGTCGAGATCGGCGGAAATGTCAAAGCTCTTTTCGGCGCCCTTGTGCACGCCGCCGATGCCGCCGGTGGCAAACACTTTTATGCCGACCATATGCGCCGCGATCATCGTGGCGGCGACCGTGGTGCCGCCGGTGCGCCCTTGCGCCACGGCAAAACCGAGATCGGCGCGCGACAGCTTCATCGCGTCGCCCGTCATCGCCAGCGATTCGCGCTCGCCGTCCGAAAGCCCGATCTTGATGCGGCCGCCAACCACGGCGATCGTCGCCGGCACGGCGCCGCCATCGCTGATGATCTTTTCGACATCGGCCGCCATGGCGCCATTGTCGGGGTAGGGCATGCCATGGGTGATGATGGTGCTTTCCAGCGCCACCACCGGCCGGCCGTCGGCCAGGGCCTGCGCCACCGGCGCGTGGATGTCGATGAAGGGGCGGGCGGTCTCAGGGGTCATCAAGGTCTCCTATCCGGAATGCGGCGCGTCCGTCGGACGCTCGGCAACATCGCGGCACTATGAATTCGCCGGTCTCATGCCATTTCCCTGGCATCCGGCACAAGAGCCAACGCTTCCGCGAAGCTCGCCGCGGTGAACTCCGGAACGGCGGCGGCGCTTTCGATGGCAAGCGTCGCCCCGGCAATGCCTTCGCGCAGAGCTGCCCGCAACGGCAGTC
>NZ_RZQP01000081.1:0-24624 GCF_003998165.1 Mesorhizobium sp. M7A.F.Ca.US.007.01.2.1
GTGAAGAGGGCGGCACCCGCCAAGGCAGCGGCAAAGCCGGCTGCCAAGGCGGCACCGGCCAAGAAGCCTGCAGCGAAAGCTGCGGCGAAACCCGCAGCGAAGAAGGCAGCAGCACCTGCCAAGAAACCGGCTGCCAAGGCTGCACCAGCCAAGAAGCCGGCTGCCAAGGCTGCTCCGGCAAAGAAGGCTGCGGCAGCGAAATCTTCAGCGCCGGTGAAGAAAGCGGCACCTGCGGCCAAGCCGAAGGCAGCGCCCGCGAAGGCCGGCAAGAAGTAGTCGCGCTTCCCTCGCCGGGGGCGGTGCCGAAACAGTCAAGGGCGGGTGCCTCACAGGGCGCCCCGCTCGTTGTTTAGGCAGTCGGAAGGCGAGAACAGAGGCGGACGGAGGATATCTTTTCGCAGCTCCCAGGACTTCGCCATAGGGCGGAGTCCGGTGGGGCTTTTTTCGTGTCATTCATGCGGCTGATGAAACATCGGCGCGAGGCTCGTCGGTCTTGCCAGTCGGCTGGCGGCTTCGCGCGATCCCGGCAACCATGGTGATGAAGCACCGTCTTCATGGAGCGCTCGCTAAACGGCCCTGGCCGCTGCGTCGCTCGCTGGCGGCTGGGTTTTCCGCTTCTGGCCATTGCCCGATCGCGCCCGATCGGTCAACACTGCCGGCCTGCAAAACAGGAAACGGATCATGCCCAGACTGCTCTATGCGTCGTCTTCTCCCTACAGTTCCAAGGTACGAATGGCGGCAGCCTATGCCGGCATCGCTGTCGATCTGGTGCCGATCAAGACCGAGGAGAAGCCGGCCGACTTGATGATCGCCAACCCGCTCGGCAAGATTCCGGTTCTGGTGCTCGACGACGGTCGCTCCATCCATGACAGTCGCGCCATCACCCAGCATCTCAACCGTTTGTCGAAGAGCGCGCTTTTTCCACGCAATCCCGACAAGCGGCTCGAGGCGGAAGTGCTGGAGGCATTGGCCGACGGCATTTGCGACTGTGCGCTGTCGATGGTCTATGAACGGCGCACGCGGCCTGAGGAGATGGTCTATCAGCCCTGGCTCGATCGCCAGTGGGCGAAGATCACGGCGGCACTCGACCTGCTCAACGCCAACCCGCCGAAGCTGCCGAAAAAGATCACCGCCGGCCAGATGGCGCTGCGCGCCTGCCTTGGCTATCTCGCGCTGCGCTTTGCCGGGAAATGGGAGAAGGGTCGCGCCCGGCTGACGCGGTGGGCGGCACGCTTCGACGAGAAGTTTCCAGAACTGAAGCCCTGCATTCCCGGTTGAGCGCCCATTACCCGAATAGATTTACCCGGAAATCACGCGAGCATAAAAAAAAGCCGGGCGCGAGGCCCGGCTTTTTCGTGTCGTGGCTTGAACGACTTAGAACTTCATACCGACGCCGAAGGTGACGCGGTTGTCGGTGGCCTTGACCTTGCCGATGCCATCGAAGCTCTTGCTGCCGAAGTCGGTGTAACGATACTCGACACGACCGAAGACATTGTCGGTCAGCTTGATGTCGGTGCCGAGACCGGCGGTCCAGCCGAGCAACGTAGCGCGGTCCGAACCGTATACGTCGTCTTCGACCTTCAGGCTTCTTCCGGCGAGACCGCCGGTGCCATAGAGCAGGATTTCGGGGGTCACGGCATAGCCGAGACGGGCTCGCAACGAACCCTCGAAGCCGGCCTTGGAATTGACGCCAGAATCGTCGCCCTTGACGCCGTTGTAGCCGAGTTCGGCTTCAGCGCCGTAGACGAAGTTCTCTTGCTGCCACTGATAGCCGCCGAAGACGCTGCCGACGAAGCCCTTGGTGCCGACGTCAACATTGTCAACACCCAGATCCTTTTCCTTGGTATGGCCGCTGAAGCCATAGCCGACGTTGAGACCGGCGTAGGGGCCGGCCCACGAAGCGACGGGAAGTTCAGCGATCGGCGCAGGTGCCGGCGGCTCTTCCGAAACCACGTCAGCAGCATAGGCAGTTCCGCTGAGGGCGAAGAGCCCGAGCGCAACGGCCAGCGGCCGTGCGAATTTGAGATTGGCTTGCATTGTTCTTTACTCCTTAAGCCACAGGACACAGGCTTGTTTCTCACGATCGCCATCGACCCGTCCGGGGGGTGAAACGGATCTGGCGTTCGTCGGTTCCAAATGTCGTGTCAAAATGCGGCTGAAGCGAACCTGAACTTGGGTCATTCCCCGGCGCAAATGAGGCAGAACCTTGACGTTGCATCTTCGCAACAGCGAAATGGCAGGAACCATCCGGTGCTGCGCTGCACACCGCTTGGTGCAAGGACTCCAGCACCCTATATTGCGGTCGGGCACGCCTGAGTCCAGGGCGGGCCAAGATGCCCAAACGGCCGTTTCGCCACAATGCTGCCCAAGGTGCGAACACCATTTAACGCATGCCGGGCCATATTTCGCCGGCACTGCTTTTTCGGGCCGAAATTGAGGATTGACACCATATGAGCAAAGCCACTGTCACGGCGCTGGTGACGGGCGGGGCCAGGCGGATCGGCAGGGCGATCGTCGAGGATCTCGCCGCGCACGGTTTTGCCGTCGCCATCCATTGCAACCGCTCGCGCAGCGAGGCCGATGCGTTGGCTGCCGAAATCATCGCCGGAGGTGGCCGCGCCGCGGTGGTCGCCGCCGACCTGACCGATATGGACGCCATCGATGACCTTATCGGCGAGGCGCAAGCAGCGCTAGGGCCGCTCTCGCTGCTGGTCAACAACGCGTCGCTGTTCGAGGACGATTCGGTTCTGGATTTCGACTGGCGGGCCTGGGACCGGCACTTTGCCGTCCATGTGAAAGCGCCCGCGCTCCTGGCGCAGAATTTCGCCCGGGCACTACCGGCAGGGCAGGAGGGCCTGATCGTCAACATGATAGACCAGCGCGTCTGGCGGCCGACGCCGCGCTACTTCTCCTATGCACTGTCCAAATCGACGCTGTGGACAGCCACCCAGATGATGGCGCAAGCGCTCGGTCCCCGCGTCCGCGTCAATGCCATCGGCCCGGGGCCGACATTGAAGAACGCGCGTCAGGACGACAGCGATTTTGCAGCCCAAGTCGATGGCTTGATCCTCAAGCGCGGCCCGGAATTGCCGGAATTCGGCGCCACTATCCGCTATCTCTGGGAAGCGCGCTCGGTCACCGGCCAGATGATCGCGCTTGATGGCGGCCAGCATCTTGCGTGGCAGACGCCCGATGTGACAGGCATGACGGAATGAGTCCTGTAGACCACAAAAGCAAGCCGCGCGGCGGCACCGACGATCTGCCCCCCGATATCGACCTCGAGGACGAGGCGGTCGAGGAAATCGTTGAAACCGTCGGTCCCGATGTCGCCTTCACCGCCATCGACTGGACGCCGCATGCCGGCGACGCGGAAGGCATGATCGGCGCCGAGGTGATCCAGACGCTGGTCAAGCGGCTGCCCAACGCGCCCGGCGTCTACCGCATGATGAACGCTGCCGGCGATGTGCTCTATGTCGGCAAGGCACGCAGCCTGAAGAAGCGCGTCACCAACTACGCGCAAGGCCGCTTCCACACCACCCGCATCGGCCGCATGGTGCGCGAAACGTCGACGATGGAGTTCGTCGTCACCCGCACCGAGATCGAAGCGCTGCTGCTCGAAGCCAATCTTATCAAGCGCTTGCGGCCGCGATTCAACGTCCTGATGCGCGACGACAAGTCGTTTCCCTATATCCTCTTGACCGGCGACCATGTCTCGCCGGGCATCTACAAGCATCGCGGCGCGCGCTCGCGCAAAGGCGATTATTTCGGTCCCTTTGCTTCGGCCGGTGCCGTTGGCCGCACCATCAACTCGCTGCAGCGCGCCTTTCTGCTGCGCAGTTGCACCAACTCGTTCTACGAGAACCGCACGCGGCCATGCCTGCTTTATCAGATCAAGCGCTGCGCCGGTCCCTGCACCGGCGAGGTCTCGCACCAGGACTATGCCGAGCTGGTCAATGAGGCGAAGGACTTCTTGTCCGGCCGCAGCCAGAAGGTGAAGACGGAAATCTCGGCCGCCATGCAGCAGGCGTCGGAAGCTCTCGATTTCGAGCGCGCCGCGATCTATCGCGACCGGTTGGCGGCCCTGTCGCATGTGCAGAGCCACCAGGGCATCAACCCGGCGACCGTCGACGAAGCCGATGTCTTCGCCATCCATCAGGAAGGCGGCCAGGTCTGCATCCAGGTGTTCTTCTTCCGCACCGGCCAGAACTGGGGCAACCGCGCCTATTTCCCCAAGGCCGATCCGGCGTTGGAAGCAGCCGAGGTGCTGGGCTCGTTCCTGGCACAGTTCTATGACGACAAGCCGACGCCGCGGAACATTCTTCTGTCGCATGGCGTCGAGGATCAGGAATTGCTGGCCGAGGCGCTCTCCACCCGCGCCGGCCGCAAGGTCGCAATCTCCGTGCCGCAGCGCGGCGAGAAGAAGGACCTGACCGACAACGCTTTGCAGAATGCCCGCGAAGCGCTCGGACGCCGGCTGGCTGAAACCTCCACCCAGGGACGCCTGCTTGCCGGTTTCGCCGAGACATTCGGCCTAACCAAGCCGCCAGTGCGCATCGAGGTCTACGACAATTCGCACATCATGGGCACCAATGCCGTCGGCGCCATGGTCGTTGCCGGACCGGAGGGGTTCGTGAAGAACCAGTACCGGAAATTCAACATCCGCTCGACCGAGATCACGCTTGGCGACGATTTCGGCATGATGCGCGAGGTGATGGAACGGCGGTTTTCGCGGTTGCTCAAGGAGCATGGCGATGTCCCGGCTGGGGATGCAGCCGGCGGTTCGGCAGACGATATGGAGGACGATATCTCCGGCAGCTTCCCGGCCTGGCCCGATGTCATCCTGATCGACGGTGGCCAGGGCCAGATGACCGCGGTGCGCAAGATCCTCGCCGATCTCGGCATCGAGGATCGCGTGGTTGCCATCGGCATCGCCAAGGGCCAGGACCGCGATGCCGGCCGCGAGCGGTTCTTCGTCAAAGGCAGGGACTCGTTTTCGCTACCGGTCCGCGACCCCGTGCTCTATTTCGTCCAGCGGCTGCGCGATGAGGTTCACCGTTTCGCGATCGGCTCGCATCGGGCTCGCCGCAAGAAGGAAATGGTCAAGAGCCCACTGGATGAGATCAGCGGCATCGGTCCCGGCCGCAAGCGGGCATTGCTGCTGGCATTCGGCACCGCCAAGGCGGTCAGCCGCGCGGCCATCGAGGATCTGCGGAAAGTCGACGGGATTTCCGAGCAGGTGGCGAAACTGGTCTACAATCACTTCCACGAGAGTTGAAAAATCTGGCACTTTCATCTGGCCTGTCGAATCTGGCCTGTTGACCCCCCACATTCGCTTCTGATTTGAGTAGGCAGGCAGAAAGAGTTTCCCGGATATGGCCAAGCGCGCGTTCAACCTGCCCAACATGCTCACCTACGCCCGCATCGTCGCGGTGCCGATGGTGGTGCTGTGCTTTTTTCTCGAAGGACATCTGAAGTCGAGCGACTTTGCCCGCTGGTCGGCGCTGATCATCTTCCTGCTCGCCTCGATCACCGATTATCTGGATGGCTATCTGGCGCGCGCCTGGCAACAAACCTCCAACATCGGCAAGATGCTCGACCCGATCGCTGACAAGCTGCTGGTCGCCACCTGCCTGCTGCTGCTGGCTGCGGACACCGATCGCCATGCGGGCATTGCCGGCTGGTCGTTGTGGGCGGCGATCATCATCCTGTGCCGCGAAATCCTCGTCTCGGGCCTGCGCGAATATCTGGCGGCGCTGAAAGTCTCGGTGCCGGTGACGCAGCTGGCAAAATGGAAGACCGCCATCCAGATGGTCGCCATAGCGTTCCTCTTGGCCGGACCGGCCGGCGACAAGATCTTTCCGCTGACCACCCAGACCGGGCTGGTGCTGCTGTGGATCGCGGCGTTGGTCACGCTCTACACCGGCTACGACTATTTCCGCGCCGGCCTCAAGCACATCATGGACGAGTGAGATGACGACCCGGCTCATCTATTTTGCCTGGGTGCGCGAGCGCATCGGCATGCCCGAGGAAGACGTCGACTTGCCGGCTGGCATCGAGACGGTCGCCGATCTCCTGCGCTGGCTGAAATCGCGCGGCGAGGGCTACGAGCACGCGCTGCAATATCCCGACGTGATCCGCGTCGCCATCAACCAGGAGCATGTCGAGCACCGCGAGAAGATCGCGGGCGCCCGCGAAATCGCGCTGTTCCCGCCGATGACCGGGGGCTGACATGACCGGCGCGGTCTTACCTGTCGTGCGCATTCAGCGCCAAGATTTTGACGTCGCGGCCGAGATCGCCAGACTGACGCTAGGCCGCGCCGATATCGGCGCCGTGGTGAGCTTCTCAGGCCTTTGCCGCGACGAGCAGGGCGCGCTCTCAGCGCTCGAGCTCGAACACTATCCCGGTATGGCCGAAGCAGAAATCGCCCGCATCGCTGCTGAAGCGGTCGAGCGTTGGCCGTTGCAGGGGCTCACCGCCATCCACCGCCACGGGAAGATCGCGCCCGGCGAGAACATCGTGCTGGTGGTGGCAGCCTCCGCGCACCGCCATGCGGCGTTCGAGGCGGCGAATTTTCTCATGGACTATCTCAAATCGCGCGCGCCCTTCTGGAAGAAGGAGCATCGGGCTGACGGTTCGGAGGGTGGCTGGGTCGAGGCCAAGGAAGCCGATGCAACGGCCGCGCAACGCTGGAAAGCGTCCGAATAAGATCGCCGCAGCCATGCATTGACCGCAATCCTTTGGCCAATTGGCGGAATTGGTCAGCCTGGGCATTGGCAGCCCGGGGCATTGGCAGCCCAGGGCATTGGCAGCCCGGGGTGAGGGAGATAGTCATGCTGGACAGGATCGCGGAGTTCTTCATCTTCGGTTTCGTGCCTCTGGTCGTCGGCATATTGGCCGTTCCTGAGCAGTCTGTTGCCGCCGAAAAGGCAGTGAGAGGCGAAGTGATCTATCGCGAGCGCATTGCCTTGCCGCCCAGTGCCGTGCTCTCCGTGCAACTTGCCGATGTGTCGCTGGCCGATGCGCCGGCCACCATTATCGGCGAGCAGAAAGTAAAGCCGACCGGCCAGGTGCCGATCAGCTTCGAGATCAAATTCGACCCTTCCGTCATCCGGTCGCAGATGACTTACGCGTTGCAAGCCCGCATCACCGTCGACGACAAGCTCCTGTTCATCTCCGATATGCGCCATCAGGTCGATCCGCTGACCGACGTGCCGCAGACCATCATGCTGAAGATGGTCGCCCCGAACGCCGAGCCGACGGTTTCGGTCTTCGACCAGCTCTGGCTGGTCGACTATGTCGACGGCATCGGCGTCATCGCTGCCCCGCAAGCGACATTCAGGGTCAGCGAGGCCGGCAAGGCGGGCGGCAGCGGCCCCTGCAACACCTATTTCGCCACCGCCAAGGTCAATGGGCAAACGATCGTGATCGGAGACATCGGTTCGACCTACAAGGCCTGTGCGCCAGAGGTGATGGCCGAGGAAAAGGCGCTGTTCGATGCGCTGGCCAAGGCGGCGTCATACCGTGTCGAGGCCGGCAAGCTCATCATATCAGGCAAGGATGGCCGCGAGATCCTGCGCTTTAGCGCGGCGAGCTGACCCCCAACGAAAAAGGCCGGCGAAACGCCGGCCTTCTTTTTACGGAATCCAAGGTCTGGATCGTCGGCTCAGCCGACGATCTCGGTGTCCGAGAACCAGTACTTGATCTCTTCTGCCGCGGTCTCCGGTGCGTCGGAGCCGTGCACGGAGTTTTCGCCGATCGACAGCGCATGAACCTTGCGGATGGTGCCTTCGGCGGCGTTGGCCGGGTTCGTGGCGCCCATCACTTCGCGGTTCCTGGCAATGGCGTTCTCGCCTTCCAGCACCTGGACGACGGTCGGTGCCGACGACATGAATTCAACCAATTCGCCGAAGAAAGGACGGTCCTTGTGGACGGCATAGAAGCCTTCCGCTTCGCGGCGGCTCATCCAGACCCGGCGCGAGGCGATGACGCGCAGGCCTGCCTCTTCCAGCATCCTGGTGATGGCGCCGGTGAGATTGCGCCGGGTTGCGTCCGGCTTGATCATGGAAAATGTGCGTTCGAGCGCCATGGGTCGTCCTTGTCTGAGAATGGAATTGAGAGTGGCGGGCTCTATACAAGCCGCCCGGCCCATTGCCAAGGGCCCCCGATCAGACGGCTGCACAGCAACGCTTTGCTTGCTATAGTCGCGTGCCGGCGCCGCGCTGAGGTCGGGCCGTATGGAGACAACATGACCATGACAGACGATCGTCAGGAACGCATTCGCAACCGTGCGCACCAGATCTGGCTGCAAGAGGGCCAGCCGGCTGGACATCATGAGCGCCATTGGCATCAGGCGGCGGCGGATGTCGACCAGGAGGACGCCACGGACAAGTCGGCAGCCAAAAAGCCAACCAAGAAGGCAGCTGGCGCCGCCAAGCCAAAAGCCGCCCCCAAGGAGGCAAAGGCTGCCACGAAGGCCGGCAAGCCAAAGAAGGCGGCCAAGTAAGTTACTGCTTTACGGCGTCAAGCCGCGGCGGCGACCTTTCGTCCCAGCCCGCCATGCAGGTCGAGGCAGCGGGCGAACCACTGCGCCACCACGTCGCCGTCGTCGAGCAATTGGTAGGGCGAGGCTATGCGCGCCCATTGCAAGGCGCCGAAGACGATATAGTCGCCAAACAGCGGCGCCGCGCCGCCGATGAACGGCTGATAGAAAAGCATCGAGCGCAATGGCTCCAGCGAGGCTCTGAAAGTGCCGAGCCCGGCCTCCCTGGCGGCCTTCACCTCCTCCAGCCTCTTGCCAAGACGCTGCTCCCGGCTCTGGCGGAAATAGACGGCGTTTTCCGCGTCCTGCATGGCATGAAGGTCCATGATGGCCGCGGTGGTCACGTAGGGATGAATGGTCACTTGCGACCAGCGTTCGATGAAGCGCGCCATCGCCTCGCCGCCTTCACCGCCAAACAGCGTCGGCCGGTCCGGATAGGCTTCATCGAGATAGAGCGCGATGGCGAAGGAATCCGCGAGGACTGTCTCGCCGTCGCGGATCACCGGAACGGTTTTCGAAACGCCGCCCTCGACAGCGGGCACCTCGAGAAAGCGCGTCGGTACGGTTGATATGTCGAGCCCCTTGTGGGCAAGCGCCATCGCCACCTTCCAGCAATGCGGGCTGAACGGACGTGTGCTGTCGCGTCCGACGAGATCATAAAGCAGAATGGTCATTGGCGGCGGCTCCCGTGCGGGTTAGGTAGGCCCCGCATCGACGCGAGCCGAGGGAAGCCATGAGACAGCATTTCATGATGTTTGCGGCCTATAATCAATGGGCCAACGGTCGCATCTATGATGCCGCCGCCGAACTCGATGATGAGGAATTCAACCGCGATGTCGGCGCCTTCTTCGGCTCGATGATGGGCACGCTCAACCACCTTTTGACTGCCGACCGCATCTGGATGAAGCGCTTCACCGGGGAGGGCGACGCGCCGACGACACTGGACGCTATCCTGCATCGGGGGTTGACCGGCCTGCGGGCGGCGCGTGAAGCCGAGGACAGGCGGATCATCGATTGGGTCGGCGGCCTCAATGACAAGGCGTTGACGGGCCGGTTCACCTACATGACCGTCTCGGACATGCGCACCGTCTCGCAAAGGCTGGCGCCGGCGCTGGACCATGTCTTCAACCACCAGACCCACCATCGCGGCCAGGCGCATACGATCCTGACCAGCCTGGGACGGCCAAGCCTGGGGTTGGACCTGATGCTTTTCCAGCGGACCGAGGAGGGCAGGGCTTTCGCCTGATCGGTGGCGTTGGCGTAGCCAGTCCGAAGGTTGTGCCGACCATCGCTGCATTTTGTGCTGCAGCATCATCTTTGCATCAGTAGGCACCGGATGGATTCAGGCAGCCGTCGAAGCCTCGCCCCTGATTTCGTTGTCCAACTGGGACTGGGTCAGGGCCGCTTCCGCCATGACCCACTGCTTGAACAACTGGACCTTGCGTGCGGCAAGGCCTTTCAGCGGAGAGACAAAATACCAGCCAGCCGTGTTCGGATGATGGACGGCGAAGGGAGCCACCAGCCTTTCGGCGCGAATGTCGCTGGCCATATAGGCACGGTTGGCCACCGCAAAGCCCATCCCGGAATTGGCTGCCTCGTAGGACATCATGCACGAGTCGAAATAGATGCTCTTGGTCTCGCTGAGCACGAAGCTGGCGCCGGCGAAACCAAGCCAGGACTGCCAATTCTGGGTGCAGGTGTCGGAATGCAGCAGGGTGAAGTGCTTGAGGTCGTCCGGTGTCACCTTCGACAGCCGCTTGTCGCCGAGGACTTCGTGGAACAGCTTGCGGCTGCACACCGGTGTCAGGTCTTCGCGAAACAGCAGATCGGACTGCAGCCCGTGAAAGTGACCGTCGCCATAACGGATTTCGAGATCGAATTCCGAGGCCGTGAGCTCATGCGTCGCGTAGGAGGTTGAGACCCGCATCACGATATCGGGATATTGCTGCTGGAACAGCGGCAGGCGCGGAAACAGCCAGCGTGCCGCGAAGGTCGGCAGCACCGATATTTTTAGCACATGCTCCTGCGATTGCCCGGTCGCTTCCATGCTGGCGGCGACGATTCGCTCCAGCGCCTCACGAACGCGCGAGACATAGGTCTCGCCCTCCGGCGTCAACGACACCGCATTGCCGCCGCGCTGGAAAATCTTGAAACGAAGCTGATCCTCCAGGCTTTTCACGCGCTGGCTGACCGCTGAAGCGGTAATAAACTGTTCTTCACCGGCGCGCGTGAAATTACCGTGCCTTGCAGCACTTTCCACGATTTTCAGCGAATTGAGGTTGACCTGACTGAGCAGACGCACGGTTTCGACCTTAAGCTTGGCTTACACTAGCACCAGCATTCCTAATTTTACAGGGGTGGGTGAATTAATCGACTGTTTACCAAGTGTTGCCCCCATCCTGGAGAAGTACAATGAACGCCCATACCATTCCCGAACTGCGTTATGCGATGAGCCGCGAAGCCATTATCGGCCATGAAACCGCCTGGAAAGTGTCGAGTTTCGGTGTCGCGCAATATCTGCACGGCTATGACCCGGCACTGCTTGCCGCGATCGAGGAGGCTGCCCTGAAGCTCAAGGCCAGCCATGCCGTGCACAAGCACCTCGATCTGACCTTCATCACCGGGGCCGACCGTTTCATCCCCGAGATCAGGGAATTGCTGCATGACAAGCTGCGCCTGGAGCGGCTGTCCGACATGATGGGCACCAAGCTGGAGCCCTATCCGCTGTCGATCGTCGGCTCGACGGTCACCTTCATGAATCCCAGGGACGGCGCCGTGGAGTGGCATTGCGATGGCGTTCCGGTCACCGAGCTCATTCCGCTGTCGATCAGCAATCCGCTGGTCGGCGGCCACCTCGAAATCTATTGCGACGACTCCGAAACCGGCCGCGCCATTCTCGAATCCGGCCGCGAGATCCCGCGCAACAGTGTCATGCGCATCGATCACAAGATGAACTACGCGACGCTCGGCCAGTTCCTGGGCGTCCTGCATCGCACCGCGCCGATCCGGTTCGGCGAGCGCGTCACGCTGGTGCTCAACCAGCGCTCGGTGGCCAAACCCTATGTCGACGACAACAGAATGTTCTATCTCGCCGCCGACAATGACCACGACCGTGAGTGGGTCAGCGAACTGGCCGAAGATGTCTGGACCAACCAGCTCCCGGCCTACCGTCGGTTCGAGGCGGAGCATCCCGTGCCCGCCGCCGTCGATGCTCCGGTTCCGGGCGGAGCCAGGGAATCATGGTAGTGAACCATGATCCCGAAAAGTCGGAACCGGTTTTCGGACAGGATCATGGTCGAACAGCAAAATAGAATCCCATGCCGATTGTTTCGGCAGGGATCCGGCTCGATATCCGCGTTGGTCTTCGCTGCCGGTGCGGTGGCGTTGTGGTCCACCAATGCCCTGATCGGCAAATCCCTGCTGGCCGGCCACCCGGTGTCGCAGGTCCAGTTCCTGCAATTTGCAGGCGCTGCACTCGTCTTCGCCGCCATCCGATTGATGAGCCGGGCCATCCGATTGATGAGCCGGGAAAGAGTAGCACCGGTCACGGCCGGGGCGGCGTTCATCTCTCTCGCGGTCGGCTTCATCGGTCTGGTCGGCACCATGGTGCTGCAATACATCGCCTTCGCTTCGATGCCGGTGATCGAGGCCAATCTGGTCGCCTACACCTGGCCGTTGATGGTCGCGGCGGCAGTCATTGCCTTGGAAAATCCGCGGCGTCCGGCACTGTTGGGTCTCGCCGCGGTGGTAGGCTTCATCGGCGTCGCGCTGGTGATTTCGGGAGGGCGCAACCAATCCTGGTTCGACGGCGATCTGGTCGGATATCTCGCCGCATTCGGGTCGGCGCTGTGCATGGCCTTCTATTCGATCATGGTGGGACGGGTCGCCACCCCAGCCGATCGCCTGTTGCTGCCCTCATCGTTGATCGGCGTCGCTTTGACGTTTCTGTGGTGCGCTCGCGACGGTTTCACCTGGCCCATCGGCGCGGACCTGGCTCTCGGCCTTTATCTCGGCGCCGGTCCGATGGGCTTGGGCTACTATTTCTGGTCGCGCGCCTTGAAGCTTGAAGGCAGCGGCAGGGTCGCGGTGGTCGCCTATCTCACGCCGATCGCCTCGACCCTGCTTTTGACCTTGTCCGGCGAACGGCTGACGGTGACGGCCATTATCGGAGCCATCCTCGTCATCGGCAGTTGTGTCGCGGTCGGTGTGGAACGTTCGGAGGCCGAAAACCATGTTTGACGAGAATGAGCGTCTGGCCATTCAGGAAGCGCATTGGCTGATCGACGAATTCGGCGCCGAGGCGCCGCTTTACGCCGCGATGAGGGCCGAAAAGGCGATAGAACAAAAGGATTTCGCGCGCTGCGCCCGCTGGAAGCGTATTCTGGAGATATTGGACGAAAGTCCTGCCGCTAAGTCTGCTGGTTCCAAGTATTAGATTTTCTAATTTGCACGGCGTCGATTTCGCATGAATGCTATTTTGGCCGATTCTTCATTCTTTTATGAGGCTTGGCGGTCCGTTGGGGGACGCGGTTAAAGAGATACATCGACACAAGTCTTCGCTGGGGTGGAGGATTTTGTCGCAAATAAGGTGAAAGAATTGTCAAATATCGATGATAAGACCGTTATCGAGCTGACGGCCGATATTGTCTCGGCCTATGTAGGCAACAATCCCCTTCCGGCTTCCGGCCTGCCTGAGTTGATTGCCAGCGTCAGTGCTTCGGTTCGCAAGCTCGCTGGTGCAGTTGTCGCGGAAACTCCAAACCTGGTTCCGGCAGTCAATCCGAAGAAGTCGGTGTTTCCCGACTACATCATCTGCCTTGAGGACGGAAAGAAGTTCAAGTCGCTCAAGCGGCATCTGCGGACCGACTACGGCCTGAGCCCGGACGACTATCGGGCCAAATGGGGCTTGCCGCCGGACTATCCGATGGTTGCGCCGAACTACTCGGCGACGCGATCGGCGCTGGCAAAGTCGACGGGACTGGGCCGCAAGCCGGCAGCAGCGCCGGCCGCTGTCGCCAAGGCAACGAAGCGCAAGGCGACTGCCTGAGAGCAGGCAAGCCACTGTTCGGCTGCTTTGACGGCGCCCTCGCGGGCGTCGTTTCGAGGCCTTGTGCGGCCAACTGGCCCGCAAGGCCTTGCGAAGCGTTGATGTCCGGTGCAAAAGCGCGGCCATGCTGATCATCAACGACCTATCGCTCCGCATGGCCGGACGCCTGCTTCTCGACCATGCCTCGCTGACCTTGCCGGCCGGCACCAAAGCCGGCCTTGTCGGCCGCAACGGTACCGGCAAGACGACGCTGTTCAAGGCCATTACCGGCGATTTCCCGTCCGAGACAGGCTCGATCAGCCTGCCGAAGAGCACCCGCATCGGCCAGGTGGCGCAGGAAGCGCCAGGCACCGAGGATGCGCTGATCGAGATCGTGCTCAAGGCCGATCTCGAACGCACGGCGTTGCTCGAAGAGGAAAAGACGGCGACCGATCCGCACCGCATCGCCGACATCCATATGCGGCTGGCCGATATTGACGCGCACTCAGCCGAATCCCGCGCCGCCACCATTCTCGCCGGCCTCGGCTTCGATGACGCTGCGCAACGGCGTCCGGCCTCCTCCTTTTCCGGCGGCTGGCGCATGCGCGTGGCGCTCGCCGCGGTGCTGTTTGCCGAGCCCGATCTGCTGCTGCTCGACGAGCCGACCAACTATCTCGATCTTGAAGGCACGCTGTGGTTGGAAAACTACGTGTCGAAATATCCGCACACCGTGCTTTTGATCTCGCACGACCGCGACCTGCTCAACCGCGCCGTCAACTCGATCGTTCACCTCGACCAGAAGAAGCTGACCTTCTGGCGCGGCGGCTACGACCAGTTCGAGCGTCAATACACCGAGCAGAAGGAATTGCAGGAGAAGGGCCGCGTCAAGCAGGAAGCCGCGCGCAAGCACATGGAATCCTTCGTCGAACGGTTCCGCGCCAAGGCCTCCAAGGCGAGACAGGCACAGTCGCGCATCAAGGCACTGGAAAAAATGAAGCCGATCGCGGCCCTTGTGAACGATTCGGTGCGGCCGTTCTCCTTCCCCGAGCCGGTGAAGACGGTGGCCTCGCCGATCGTGGCGCTGAACAACGTCAATGTCGGCTACACCGAGGGGCAGCCGATCCTTAAGAAGATGACGCTGCGCATCGACGCCGACGACCGCATCGCGCTGCTCGGCGCCAACGGCAACGGCAAGTCGACCTTCGCCAAATTGCTGTCCGGCCGGTTGAAGCAGGAGAGCGGCACCATGACGGTGGCGCCCGGGCTGAAGGTGGCGATCTTCGCTCAGCATCAGCTCGACGATCTGCGGCCGGACGAAAACGCCTACGAGCATGTCCGCCGGTTGATGCCGGAGGCGCCGGAATCGAAGGTACGCGGCCGCGTCGCCCAGTTCGGCCTCACCACCGAGAAGATGAACACCGCCGCCAAGGATCTGTCGGGCGGCGAGAAGGCACGACTGTTGATGGGCCTGTCGGCCTTCGAGGGGCCGAACCTGTTCATCCTCGACGAACCGACCAACCATCTCGACATCGACAGCCGCGAATCGCTGATCCATGCGTTGAACGAATTCCCTGGCGCCGTCATCCTGATCTCGCATGATCGCCATCTGCTCGAGGCAACCGCCGACCGGCTGTGGCTGGTCAAGGACGGCGCGGTCAACCCCTATGACGGCGATCTGGAAGACTACAAGACGCTGGTCACCGGCGTGTCCGGCGACCGCCGCGGCAAGCGCGAGGCCGACAAGGCATCAAAGGCCGACCGCCGTCGCGATGCGGCGGCACGCCGCGCCGCCTTCGAGCCGCTGGCCAAGGAAATCCGCGCCACCGAAGCGCTGATGGACCGCATCCGCAAGCGCATCGACGGCATCGAGGACGAACTGTCCAATCCGGCGGTGTACGAAAAGGATCCCTCGACGGCGACCCGGCTGGCCAAGGAGCGCTCGCAACTGGCCCAGACGCTGGCCGGCCACGAGGAAAAGTGGCTGTCCATGTCGGCAGAGTATGAGGAAGGCACGGCGGAGTGATTACGCAATCTCCCCACAAGTGGGGAGATTGGCTAATCATCTGGCCCTACACGCGCCCTTTGAAACCCGCTAGTCTTGCCGCATGAACCAGCACGCCAAGCTCAGAATCGGCCATTCCGCCTGTCCGCATGATTGCCCGTCGACCTGTGCGCTCGAGGTCGAACTGCTCGACGGCAATCGGATCGGCCGCGTCCATGGCGCCAAGTCCAACAGCTACACCGCCGGCGTCGTCTGCGCCAAGGTTGCGCGTTATGCCGACCGCGTCCACCATCCCGACCGTTTGCTGAAGCCGCTGATCCGCGCCGGCGCTAAGGGCGACGGCGCCTGGAAGGAAGCGAGTTGGGAGGCCGCGCTCGACCTCGTCGCCGAAAAGTTCATTGCGGCCGAGGAGAGGTACGGCTCGGAGACGATCTGGCCCTACTACTATGCCGGCACGATGGGGCTGGTGCAGCGCGACGGCATCGACCGGCTGCGCCACGCGAAAAAGTATTCCGGCTTCTTCGGGTCAATCTGCACCAATCTCGCCTGGACGGGCTGGATGATGGGGGCCGGCGCCTTGCGCGGGCCGGACCCGCGCGAGATGGCGAAATCCGATTGCGTGGTGATCTGGGGCACCAATGCGGTGGTGACCCAAGTCAACGTCATGACCCACGCCATCAAGGCGCGCAAGGAGCGCGGCGCCAAGATCGTCGTCATCGACGTCTACGAAAACGCGACGATGAAGCAGGCCGATCTCGGCCTGGTGCTGAAGCCGGGCACCGACGGCGCGCTGGCCTGCGCGGTCATGCATGTGCTGTTCAAGGAGGGCATGGCCGACCGCGCCTATCTCTCGAAATACACCGACGACCCGAGAGGGCTGGAAGCGCATCTCGAGACGCACACGCCGGCGTGGGCGGCCGGGATCACGGGCCTGACGGTTGCCGAGATCGAGGCCTTCGCCCGCCTCGTCGGCACGACCAAGAAGACCTATTTCCGCCTCGGCTATGGTTTTGCACGCCAGCGCAATGGCGCCGTCAACATGCATGCCGCCTCGTGCATCGCGGCTGTCACAGGCAGCTGGCAATATGAGGGCGGCGGCGCCTTCCATTCCAATTCCGGCATCTTCAAGCTCAACCAGGATGTGCTCGAAGGCACCAAGATGCGCGATCCCTCGATCCGCTATCTCGACCATTCGCGCATCGGCCCGGTGCTGACCGGTGCCAGCGATGCGCTCTATGGTGGCCCGCCGGTGACGGCGATGCTGATCCAGAACACCAATCCGGTGAATGTCGCGCCGGAGCAGCGGCTGGTGACGCAAGGCTTCCTGCGCGACGACCTGTTCACTTGCGTGCACGAGCAGTTCATGACCGACACGGCCAAGCTTGCCGACATCGTATTGCCGGCCACGATGTTCCTCGAGCACGACGATGTCTACAAGGGCGGCGGCAACCAGCACATCACGCTTGGCCCCAAGCTGATCGAGCCGCCGGAGGGACCGCGCACCAACCATTTCGTCATCGAGCAATTGGCTGATCGCCTCGGTGTCGCCGACCGTCCGGGTTTCGGCCTGACCGAGCAGCAGCATATCGACATCATCCTGGGCAAGCGCGGGCTGGGCAGTTTCGAAAGCTTGAAGCAAGACAAATGGGTCGACCTGCAGCCGGATTTCGAGGCAGCACACTTCATCAACGGATTTGGCCACGCGGATGGAAAATTCCGCTTCCGCGCCGACTGGACCGGGCAGGCGGCGCCCAACCGGCCGCCCAAAAGCATGGGCCTGTTCGGCCCGGTGGCGCGGCTGCCGGAATTCCCCGACCATGTCGACCTGATCGAGGTCGCCGACGAAGCCCACCCGTTCCGGCTGACGACGTCGCCGGCGCGCAACTTCCTCAATTCGACATTCTCGGAAACACCGGTGTCGAAAGCCAGGGAGGGCCGCCCGGAACTGCTTCTACATCCCGACGATGCCGCGGCACTTGGGCTGGCCGATGGCGACCGTGTCGAGGTCGGCAACCAGCGCGGCGAAGTCGTGCTGCATGCAAAACTGTTCGACGGCATCAAGCGTGGCGTGGTGATCGCCGAAGGCATCTGGCCAAACAGCGCCCATGAGCGCGGCGAGGGCATCAACGTTTTGACCGGCGCCGACGCGCCTGCACCCTATGGGGGTGCTGCCTTCCACGACAACAAGGTCTGGCTGCGCGCGGCAAGGTGAGAGAACTCAGTTGCTCTCGCGTCAAATTATACCGGCAGGGCTTCGGCCACCTTCTTTCGGTTTCGCCTAAGACTGATGTCGTCGGCGATCTGCTCGGCCTCGATCGAGATTTCGCGCAGCAATCCGGTGACCGGACTGTGAAAGCCGATGAGATAGAGGCCAAGCTCTGAAGCCCTCGCATTGACGCCGCTGCGCTCTGGCTGAACGCCGGGCTCCAGCAATTTGGCGTAGCCGGGCCGGAAGCCGGTGGCGAAGATGATCGCATCGAACTCGCCATGCCTGCCGTCGGCAAAACGGGCGCCCTGTTCGGTGATCTCGGCAATGTCGGGTACGATCTTGATCGCACCTTCGCGGATCTTGCTCACCGTGCCGATATCGATCGTCGGAATGCGGGACGCCTCGCTGATCTGCTGCAGCATTCCTTGCTTGGGCCGCTTGAGCCCGTACTTCTCCAGCCTGCCCAACGCCAGATCGAGGATGATGGGGAACAAGGCATCGTTGATGCGCTGCGGCATCAGGCGCGCCGCCATGCCGATCATCTGGATGGGCACGCCAAGCAGTTCGCGCGGTACGATATGAACGCCGCCGCGCACCGAAATCGTCGGCCGCGCACCGCCTTCCACCAGATCGAGCGCAATCTCGGCGCCGGTATTGCCCATGCCGACGATCAGCACCGGCTGACCGGCGAAAGGCATTGCGTTGCGATAGTCGGCGCTATGCAGCTTTCGGCCCTTGAAGGTATCGGCGCCGGCAAATCCGGGCATCAGCGGCTCTGCGTTGTTGCCAGATGCAATCACAACGTTTGAAGCATGCAAGGGGCCGGTCGTCGTATCCACGAGCCAGCTTCTGCCCCGCCGGGTGATCGCCCGCACTGTTTCTCCAAATCGCGGCCGCAGATCGAAACGTTGCGCATAGGCATCGAGATAGTCGACGAAGAGATCGCGCGGCACATAACGCGGATAGTCCCTGGGGAAGGGCGCGAAGGGCAGCGAGGAAAAGCGCTTGGCCGTGTGCAAATGGACGCGCTCATAGTGGCGTCGCCAGGCGGGTGCGGCCTGCTGCTCCTTTTCCAGCAGGACGAAATCCGGCCCGCTCTGCCGCAGGCACGCGGCAATGGCCAGGCCCGCCGGCCCGGCACCGATGATCGCAACTGGGGTGGTGTCGTCCAAGCGCGCCTCCGCGGCAGAATTCACAGCCCGAGAATGTCAAAAACATGGTGGGAAAGTAAAGGCCTGCCGCGCGACAAATATTTAGACAGGCAAAGGCACCGTCAACCCTACCTTGACCCGGTCCATGGCAACGAACGTGCGGAATTTTCGGACATTGTTGCTGTCGAAGAACAGTTTTCGCGTCAGCGCCTCATAGGCGCCCATGTCGGCCACTGTGATGACCAGGATGAAGTCGGCCTCGCCGGTGACGTAATAGCATTGCTGGACCTCGGGGGTCGCCGAGAACTGCCGCTTGGCCGCGTCGATCAGTTCGGCGCGTTCGCTCTCGAGTTCCACCTCGACGAAGATGGTGATGGGGTGGCCGACCGCTGCCGGCTCGACGACAGCGACATTGCCGGCAATGACGCCGGTCTGCTCCATGCGCTTGATGCGGCGCTGCACCGCCGGCGCCGACAGGTTCACCGCCTCGCCGATCAACCGCTGCGGCGTCGTGTTGTCGCGCTGCAGGATGGCAAGGATGGCGAGATCGAAACTATCGAGCGAGGACGGCAATGCAGGCAATGGAATATCCCGGACGAAACAAACTTGCATTTAAGAGACCATATTACAGCGCTCTTTGCGTCGCTCCTGCAATATGTTCTCGCTGACCAACGGGACCGGCCAATGTTCCTGCTCAACCGCAACGCATCGCACCGCCGGCCGCTCGATCCGATCGATGCCGAAACCCTTGGCGTGGCCGGAGCCGACACAGTCGAGCGTTTTCTCAGCCACCGCGACAATCACCGGATGACGCCGCTGCATGCACTGCCGGCGCTCGCCAGCGAATTCGGACTGGGCGCCATCCATATCAAGGATGAAGGCTTTCGCCTCGGCCTCGGCAGCTTCAAGGCGCTTGGCGGCGCCTATGCCGTCTTCCGCCTGGTGCTGGAGGAGGCCGGCAGTCGCCTTGGCCGGCCCGTCGACATGGCCGATCTCGATCAGGCTGACGTGCGGGCGGTCGCCGCGGCGATGACATTTGCCTGTGCGACCGACGGCAATCATGGCCGCTCCGTCGCGCAAGGCGTGCAACTCGTCGGCGCGCGGGCGGCGGTCTTCGTCCACGCCGGGGTCAGCGAGGAGCGCATCGCGGCGATCGCCCGCTATGGCGCCGAGATGATCCGCGTCCACGGCAATTATGACGATTCGGTCAGGCAAGCTGCCCAGGTTTCGGCCGACAAGGACTGGACCGTAGTCTCCGACACCTCGTGGCCGGGCTATGAGCGCATTCCCGGCCTGGTCATGCAGGGCTATACCGCGATCGTACGCGAAGCCTTGCGCCAACTCCCTCGGACGCCGACCCACGTCTTCGTGCAGGCCGGTGTCGGCGGCATTGCCGCCGCGCTGGCCGGTCATCTGGCCATCGTGCTCGGTGACGCCAGGCCGACCTTCATCGTGGTCGAGCCGGCGCGTGCCGCTTGTGTTCTCGCAGCCGCCCAGGTCGGGCGCCCGGTCAAGGTCGCGCACGGCCAGCCGACGGTGATGGCCATGCTTGAATGTTACGAAGCCTCGCCGGTCGCCTGGCGGGTGCTGGCGCGCGCCGCCGACGCCTTCATGACGGTGGATGAGGACGAGGCCATCGCGGTGATGCGGCGGCTGGCCTGGCCGGCCGGCGGTGACCCGGTGATCGTCGCCGGCGAAAGCGGTGGTGTCGGCCTTGCCGGGCTGATCCGGGCGGTGGCCGACAACCGGGCCGATCTTGGACTTGACGGCAAATCGCGGGTGCTGGTGATCAACACCGAAGGCGCCACCGACCCGCATCGCTACGCCGAACTGGTTGGCATGAACCCGGCCGATGTGCTGGAAGGCAAGATGACAGTCGAGGCAACGGCATGATCGCCATCGATGCGCAGCGCCTGCTCGGCCGCATCCGCGAACTCGGCGCTGTTGGCCGGGATGGCGAGGGCAGGCTGACCCGGCTGGCCGCCTCAGACACCGACAGGCAGGGCCGCGACCTCTTCGTCGGCTGGCTTCGGCAGGCCGGGCTCGATGTCGCCATCGACCGGGTCGGCAACATTTTCGGCATCTGGCAAAACCCGGAAATTACCGGGCAAGCGCCGCTGCTCATCGGCTCGCACATCGATACCGTCATCGATGCCGGCATTTATGACGGCTGCTACGGGGTGCTTGCCGGGCTGGAAGTGATCGAGACGCTCAAGGCGACAGGCTTTTCGCCGTCGCGCCCGGTCGCGGTCGCCGCTTTCACCAATGAGGAGGGCGTACGCTACACACCCGACATGATGGGCTCGCTGGTCCACGCCGGCGGCATCGATGCCGAAACGGTGCTGGCGGCCGTCGGCACCGACGGCAGCGTGCTCGGTCAGGAGCTTGCCCGCATCGGCTATGCCGGCGACCGGGAGCCCGGCTTCCTCACGCCGCACGCCTATCTCGAACTGCATATTGAGCAAGGGCCGGTGCTGGAGCGCGAAGGCTTGCCGGTCGGCGCGGTGGAGAATCTGCAAGGCATCTCCTGGCAGCGCATCACCATCGACGGCGTCGCCAACCATGCCGGCACCACGCCGATGTCGATGCGCAACGATGCCGGCCACGCCGCCGCCCGGGTCATCACCTTCCTGCTCGACCGGACCAAAGCCTCGAACGCGCCGACCGTCGCCACCGTCGGCACGATCCGCTTCGAGCCGAATGCCATCAATGTCATCCCTTCGCGCGCGGTCTTCACCGTCGATCTGCGCGATCCCGACGAACAGCGCCTGCAGGCGGCGGAAGCGGCGCTTGCCGCCCATCTCGAGCAGCTTGCCGCCGCTGAGAACGTGACGGTTTCGGTCGAGCAACTGGCCCGCTTCGAACCGGTGATCTTCGACCTGCGCATCGTCGAACAAATCGAGGCCGCCGCGAAACGCCGTGGCCTCGGGGTCAGGCGCATGACATCAGGCGCCGGCCACGACGCGCAGATGCTGGCGTGTATCGCGCCTGCGGCGATGATCTTCGTGCCGAGCGTTGGCGGCATCAGTCACAGTCCTCGCGAACACACCGATGACGCAGAGCTTGTTGCCGGCGCCAACATCCTGCTTGATGTGGCCGCGCAACTGGCAAAGTAGGTCAGAAGGGGCAGAAGCAGAAGGGGCAGAAGAATGTCTGAACTCGATCGCGACGCGCTGAAGCAGGAGATGATTTTCTGGCGGCGCGATCTGCATGCACACCCGGAATTCGGCTTCGAGGAGAAGCGCACCGCCGCCTTCGTCGCCGCCAAACTGCGTGAATTTGGGTTGGACGATGTCACCGAAGGCGTCGGCGGCACCGGTGTCGTCGGCACGCTGAAGCGCGGTAGCGGCAACCGGGCGATTGCGCTGAGGGCCGACATGGATGCGCTGCGCATATCAGAACAATCGGACGCATCTTACCGGTCCGGCAATCCCGGCATCATGCATGCCTGCGGCCATGACGGCCACACCACCATGCTGCTCGGCGCGGCAAAGCTGCTGGCCGGTGAGGGCGGTTTCGACGGCACCGTGCGCTTTGTCTTCCAGCCGGCCGAGGAATGGGGCAGGGGCGCACTCGCCATGCTCGAAGATGGGCTGATGCAGCGCTTTCCCTTTGACGAGATCTTTGGCCTGCACAATATGCCCGGCCTGCCGATCGGGCATTTCGAGACCCGTGCCGGACCCATAATGTCGGCCGAGGACAACTTCGAGATCGTGCTCAAGGGGCTCGGCGGCCATGCCGCGCGGCCGCATGCGGGCAACGAGACGCTGGTCGCGGCCTGCGCGCTGGTCACCAATCTGCAGACCATCGTCTCGCGCCGGCTGAGTCCGGCCGACATATCCGTGGTTTCGGTGACCGAGCTGATCACCGACGGCACCCGCAACGCTTTGCCCGGTCTTGCCCGCATCCTCGGCGATGCGCGCAGCTTCCGTCCCGAGGTCAGCGCCGAGATCGAGCGGCAGATGCGCATTATCGCCGAGGGCATCGCCGCCGCCTATAATGTCACCGCCGAGGTCAAGTACAGCAGGGAGTTCGTGCCGCTGCGCAACGATGCCGAACTGGTCGATGCCGCATTCGCCGCCGCCAGAGGCGTCTTCGAACCCGGCAACATCGCCGTCGCCCGCGAGCCGATGACCGCCTCCGAGGATTTCGCCCGCTTTCTCGACCATGTGCCGGGCTGCTTCGCCTTCCTCGGCAATGGCGAGGGTTCGGCGCCGCTGCACAATTCCAGCTACGACTTCGACGATGAGGGGCTGTTGTTCGGCACGAATTTCCATGTCGCGCTGGTCAGGCAAAGGCTCGCGGCCGGGAGATGATCGCGGCGTCACGATTGTCAAACATGCGTATCGCGAGCCGGATATGGGTAGAGTCGCGGGCAGATACGCTGTTAACAAAAACAATGTTCCGATGACGCAAGGGAAAGACTCAGCTAGCCTTACCTGTGCGGCGGACCCAATTATCCGCTTGGCCGGCGCTTCACTCCTCCCAAGCGGCGCCGGCCTTCTTCTCCAAAAGTTCGTCCGGGACGCCACGGCGGGTTGCGGCAGCACGCGAAGCTCGCAAAGGCCAAGTTCCGCCTCCGGTTGCCTCGAGAATGCATCGGGAGCGCTGGCGAAACCGCCCTCCATCTTCGACTGCGCGCGTGGACGATTGGCAAGGGAACCAAAGGCGGTTTCCCCGGTTGGTTCTGCTCCAAAGGAGTGCTGCACCATGTTCCGTCTGCTCGTCGCCGGCGCCTTCGCCTATGTCACTTATCGCATCGCCAGGAAGATGGTCGAAAACGTGCCCGATACGGTCGACCCGCTGCTGTTGCCGCCGTCGCAACCTGATCGCGAGACCTTGCGACGGCAGTCGGCCGACATGGGTGTCGATCCGCAACGCTAGCCGCGATCCCTTCTCTTCAGACCGGCCCCAGTCCTGCATGGGTTAGGTGTGCCCGCATCGATGTTGCGAACAAAGCAGAAACGATGCTTGATGGGCGATGAACCTCGCCACCGCTGATTCGACCTTTCGGGAACCGACCGTCCAGCCTGCCTATCTCGCGCGGCTGAACGATGCCCAGCGCCAGGCCGTCGAGCACGGCGCCGGTCAGATTGCCGGCCCGTTGCTGGTCATTGCCGGCGCCGGATCTGGCAAGACCAACACGCTGGCGCATCGCGTCGCTCATCTGATCGTCAAGGGCGCCGACCCGCGCCGCATCCTGCTGATGACGTTTTCGCGCCGCGCCGCATCCGAAATGGCCAGGCGCGTCGAGCGTATTGCCGGCGAGGTGCTCGGCCGCGATGCAGCCGTCATCACCGATGCGCTGACCTGGGCCGGCACCTTTCACGGCATCGGCGCGCGGCTGTTGCGCGACTATGCGCTGGAGATCGGTCTCGACCCGGCCTTCACCATCCATGATCGCGAGGATTCCGCCGACCTGATGAATCTGGTCCGCCACGAGCTCGGCTTCTCGAAGACGGAAGCGCGCTTCCCCACCAAGGGCACTTGCCTTGCCATCTATTCGCGCGCCGTCAACGCGCAGGCGCCGCTCAATGAGGTTTTGGGTTCCGCCTTTCCCTGGTGCGCCGGCTGGGCGGAGCAGCTGAAAGAATTGTTCGCCGGTTATGTCGAGGCCAAGCAGGCGCAAAACGTGCTCGATTACGACGATTTGCTGCTCTACTGGGCGCAGATGGCGGCGGAGCCCGAGATAGCAG
>NZ_RZQP01000082.1:0-24535 GCF_003998165.1 Mesorhizobium sp. M7A.F.Ca.US.007.01.2.1
GTCTTGCGTCCCGGCTGGCCGACGACGACGCTCCACCAGGTCGGCGCGCCGCAGGTGGTGATGACGCCGACCTTGGTTACATGCGTCATCAGCGACTTGATCCGTCCCTTGCCGGTCGGCAGCTTGAAGGCGACGTCCGTCGCCCACACCCGGTCGAGCCAGCCCTTCAGCATCGCCGGCAGTCCGTACCACCAGGTCGGATAGACGAACAGGATCGCTTCGGCCCAGTTGAGCAGTTCGAAATGCGGCTTCAGTGCCGGGTCCTGCGGCGCCTGGTCATTGTAGGAGCGCCGCTCGTCGCAGCCCATCACCGGGTCGAATTTCTCCGCATAGAGGTCGAGCAGCCGCACCTCCCAGCCTCGTCGCATCAGCACGTCGATGGCAGTGTCGCGGATGGCGGCGCAAAAGCTCTCGGGTACCGGATGGCAGTAGACCACCAGTGCGCGCATCAGAACTCATCCATGCGGGCCGCGACCTTGGTCGTGAAAGCCTTGCGCGAGCCGTCGGTAGACAGGTTCATCGCGTAGTGCGCGAGGTAGGTCACCGGCGCGCCCGGTTTGACGGTGGCGCGCAGCATCCGCTTGATCAGCCTGCGCGGCGGATCGCCCATCAGCAGGGCGCGGAACCGGCTGCCGCCGTAGGTGGTCACCGCCGCAACCTTGCGAATGTTGTGCAGCGACGGCTGCGCCTTGCCGTCGACCAATTTGAACGACACGCCGGGCAAGAACACGCGATCGAAAAAGCCTTTCAGGATCGCTGGAAAGCCATAGTTCCAGACGGGATAGGAAAGCACCAGCGCATCGGCGCGCAGCAGGCGCTCGACATAAGGCGCGACAGCGTCGGCGGGGCCACGTGGGTTGTGGTAGTCCAGCCGCTCCTGGCGCGTCAGTCGCGGATCGAAACCCTCGGCATAGAGATCGCAGTCGTCGACCGTATGGCCCGCCGCCGTCAGGCGCTCGACGATCATCCGGTGCAGGCCGGCATTGAAGCTGGTCTCGACCGGATGGGCGTAGAGGACGAGGATGTTCATCATCCTACCTTCTGCAGCCCCCTGAACAAAAAAGTCCGCCCGGAACGGTAGTCGTAGTCCGGGTTCTCCCAGGCGATCATCTTGCCGGGGTTGAGGAGCCCTTGCGGATCGGTCTGGCGCTTGAAGGCGAGTTGCACCGCGTCGGTCTGCTTCATGCCGCCCTCTTCCAGCGTGTAGCGATGCGGGTTGAAGATCGGGCAACCGTTCGCTTCATGCAGGCGCACGATCTCGTCGAGCCGCGCTTCGGTCGTGAACTTGACCAGCGGCAGGCCGAAGCAGGTAATGTTGCCGTCCAGCCGCACGAATTCGAGATGCGAGAAAACCTCGCCCGGAAACATCGCATCCATCTTCTCGACAAGCGCCAGCTGGTTGGGAAAGGGATAGAGCGACTGCAGATAGGTGATCGAAGGGTCGACGCGCAGCGCCCTCAGCGTGGTGTGGTTCCAAGCCAATTCATAGGCCGGCGGCAGGCCTTTTTTCTCATCCGGCGTCGCCGTGGCCGCATTGTAGATCACCTCGCCGCCGGCACGCCGGGTGAAGGCAAGAAAAGCGTCCAGCCCATGCTGCGCCACCATGACGACGCAAATGCTCTGCCCGTCGCTCAGGAATTTCTGGTGCCGCTTGAAATAGAGCTGCGGCACGGGTGCCGCTATCGGCGTGATCAGCTTGGTCAGGATGCCATCCTGACAGGCCAGCGCATTGCCATAGCGGGCCGCATCCATGAAAGCGTCGAAGCCGACAATGACGTCGATCCAGTCATACGCCGCGGTCAGCGGCATCTCGACTTCCGATATGATGCCGTTGGTGCCGTAGGCATGGGTCACCTTGTGCAGATCCGCGCCGGTGAGCTCGAGCGCTTTCGGCTCGGCCTCCATGGTCACCACGCGCAGCCGAAGCACATTGCCGAAATCGCGCAACCCGCCGAAATTGATCGAGCCGATGCCGCCCGAACCGCCGGCGATGAAGCCGCCAATCGAGGCTGTGTTGTAGGTGGAGGGCGATAGCCGCAGTTCCTGCCCGGAATGCGCCCGCGTTGCCTTGTCGATATCGGCCAGGATCGCCCCCGGCCCGGTCACGACGCGACCCGGAGCGATCGACTTGATCTCGTTCATCTCGGCAAGGTTGAGCACGACGCCGCCGGAGAGCGGCATCGCCTGGCCGTAATTACCGGTGCCGCTGCCGCGCGGTGTCACCGGCACGCCATGACGATGACTGGCGGCAAGCACGCGGATCAGTTCGGCCTCGTTCTTCGGCGTCACGATCAGGTCGCCGGTGACATGGTCGAGCTGCTGCTTCAGCACCGGGCTGTACCAGTAGAAGTCACGGCTCTTCTGCTGGACGATGGCCGGATTGTCGTCGACCTTCAGGCCTTCGAGATCGCGTTTGAGCGCCGAAACATCCATCATTCCACCATCAGTTCGTCGAGTTCGGCATAATCTGGCAATTGGCGGTCGATCGCCTTGCCGCCGCGCACCACGATGCGATCCGATTCGGGCCGCGACAGCAATTCCGTCCAGCTTCGGCCTTTGAACACGATGAAATCGGCATCACCGCCGGCAGCCAGCGTGCCGAAGCCATCAAACCGCATCACCTTGGCCGGCGTCGCGGTGACCGCTTGCGGCCAGTCGGCGACCGGATGATCGAAATGCAGGATGCGCGTCGCCATGCGGTAGACCTCCAGCATGTCGAGATCGCCATAGGCATAGAAGGGATCACGCGTGTTGTCGGAAGCAACCGCCACCGGAATGCCCCTCGCCTTCATCTCGTGCAGCAGCGTCACGCCACGCCAGCGTGGCGTGGTGCCGTCGGCGCGCCGGTCCTGCAGATAGAGATTGCACATCGGCAGCGAGACGACGGCGAGCCCCGCTTTCGCCACCTTGTCCAGCGTGTCGAGCACGTCGAGATCCGGCTGGCGCGCCAGCGAGCAGCAATGGCCGACGAGGATCTTTCCTTCGAAACCGTTCCACAGAGCGGCCTCGGCGATCTTCTTCAGCGATATGGCGGAAATGTCGTTGGTCTCGTCGGCATGGAAATCGAGATCGAGGCCATGCTTGATGGCCTGCGCGAAGACGTGATCGAGCAGCTCTTCGAGGTCCGGCGCCATATAGGTGACGACACCGAGCACGCCCTTTGCCGCGGCAACCCTCTTTGCCAGCCTGTCGAACCACTTTTTGTTGCGCACGCCTTCGACGCCGAGCAGGCAGGCGCCCTGCAACTCGATGCGGCCGCGCCATTCCTCGCGCATCGCCTCGAACGCCGGCCAGGAGATTTCCTCCTGCGGCGCGACGCTGTCGATGTGGGTGCGCAGCGCCCTTGTGCCATGGGCGTAGGCGCAGCGCAGCGAGAAATCCATCCGCCGCGCCAAATCCTCGGCGCTCCAGCGTGCCACACGATCGGCATCGGCGGCATTCAGCGCGCCCATGAACGTGCCGTCGGGATTGGGCTTTCGCGGCCAGATATGGCCCTTGTCGATATGCGTGTGGCAGTCGACGAAGCACGGCAGCACGATGCGACCGCCGAGATCGACGGCGTCGGCAGACGCTTTCAATCGGCCATGCGCGGCGATGTTGGAAATCTTGCCGTCGGCGACAGTGACGTCGGCAAGCGCGAAGCCATCGCTATCGGGGACAGCAGCGAGCCCCGGTGTCAGGGACGCGTGAAGCCTGACGTTGGTAAGCCGGTATGAACCAGTGTTGGGAATCAAGGCCTAGCGCTCCTGCTTCAGCGCGCTTTCATGCCAGCGCCGCAAGATGAGATGCGATATCAGCGACAGCACGAGGAAGATCAAAATGCCGGTCAGCGAGATCAGGAACAGCGCCGCGAACAGCCGCGGCGCGTTGAGCCGGTAGCCGGCCTCGATGATGCGCGAGGCAAGGCCGGACGACTGGCCGGTGGTACCGGCAACGAACTCGGCCACCACGGCGCCGATCAGCGACAGGCCGCCGGCGATCTTCAACCCGCCGAGGAAATAGGGCATCGCCGCCGGCAGCCTGAGATAGCGCAATTGCTGCCAGCGCGTCGCGCCGTTGAGCTTGAACATATCGCGCAGATTGCGGTCGACGGAGTTGAGGCCAAGCGTGGTGTTGGACAGGATCGGAAAGAAGGCGACGATCCAGGCGCACAGCAGAAGCTTGGTCGTCTGGTCGTTCACATAGATGTTGATCAGCGGAAAGATCGCCACGATCGGCGTCACCTGCAGCACGATGGCGAAGGGGAAGAACGACATCTCGACCCATTTCGACTGCGCGAACAGCACCGCCAGCCCGACCCCGCCTATGACCGCCAGAGCCAAGCTGAGAAAGGTGATGCGCAAGGTGACCAGCAGCGAGGAAAACAGCAGGCCGGCATCGTTGTAGAGCGTCCACAGCACCACGCCGGGACGCGGCAGGATGTATTGCGGGATCTCGTTCCACACGCAGATGCGATCCCACAGCCAGATCGCCAGGATCATGATCGCCAGCGGCAGCACCCAGCGGCCGATCCGTTCGAACCGCGCCTGGCGCACGCGGCGTGCTTCCTCGGGATCGAGTTGGAGCATCCGCTCGTCAATGGCCGTCATAATGCGCGCCTGCTGTTGAGTTGATGGCCTTGACCAGCACGTCGGAGGCCTGACGGCACAGTGCCGCATAGTCTGGCGAGGTGCGAAACGCCTCGTCGCGCGGATAGGAGGCCTCGATGGCGAGTTCGTCGAACACCCTGCCCGGCCGCGCCGCCATGACGACGACGCGGTTGGACAGGAACACGCTTTCGAAGACACTGTGGGTGACGAAGACGACGGTGAACCGTTCGTCCTGCCACAGTTCCAGGAGATCGTTGTTGAGCTTGAAGCGGGTGATCTCGTCGAGTGCCGCGAACGGTTCGTCCATCAGCAGCACGCGCGGTTTGGTCACCATGGCGCGCGCTATGGATACGCGCATCTTCATGCCGCCTGACAGTTCGCGCGGCACTGCGTTTTCGAAGCCGGTCAGGTGAACCCGCGCCAACATCTCCGTTACCGCCGGTGTCGCCTTGGCGCGCGAAATGCCTTTCAGCCGAAGCGGTAGCCAGACATTGTCGAAAACATTGGCCCAAGGCAGCAGCGTCGGCTCCTGGAAGACGAAGCCGATGTTCGAGCGGTCGAGCGAGCCGCCACCGCGCCAATCGAGCACGCCGGAAGTTGGCGTCGACAGGCCGGCGATCAGCCGCAGCGCCGTCGACTTGCCGCAACCCGACGGCCCGAGCAGGCTGACGAAATCGCCTTCCCGGATGGTCAGGTCGACGTCGCTGAGCGCCGTCACGCCGTTGGAGAACACCTTGCCGACGCCCTTCAGCGCCAGGAGCGTCGGGACCGCACCCGACGCAGCCGGCGCTTGCGCCACTTTTTCCCTTATCATTCCGGGGCGGCCTATTTCTTCAGCTCGAGCCCGACGCCTTTGTTGATGAAGGTCAGCGTGTAGGCCTTCTTGATGTCGATGCCGGCTGGCGTGACCTTGGCCTTTACCATCTTGTCGTAGAAACTCTTGATCCGCGCGTCGGTCATGGCGCCAATGCCGAGCTTTTCGGTGTCGCCGGAATCGGCCAGGCCGAACTTCTTCATCTGCTCGATCGAGAACGCGATCTGCTCGTCGCTCATGTCGGGATTGTCTTTCTTGATCATGTCGTTGGCGGCTTTGTTGTCGCCGTAGAGATATTTGTACCAGCCCTTGGCCGAGCCATCGACGAAGCACTGGACCACCTCCGGCTTCTTGTCGATCGTGTCCTGCATCACCTCGATCGTCGTCGAATAAGTGTCCCAGCCATAGTCGGCGAGCAGGAACTGGTTCGGCACGAAGCCGCCTTCCTTCTGGACCGCGAACGGCTCTGAGGTGACGTAGCCCTGCTGGATCGACTTCTTGTTGGCGAGGAAGGGAGCGGTGTTGTAGGTGTAGGGCGCGCGTTTGGAGGCGTCGAAGCCGAGTTCGATGACCATCCACTGGAAGAAGGTCTGCACGCCCTCGTCGCCCAATATGTACTGGTCGGCGTTCTTCAGGTCCTCCCATTTGTCGAGCCCCTCGCCGGGGTGGGACATGATGACCTGCGGGTCCTTCTGGAAATCCGCCGCCACCACGCGCATCGGTATGCCTTGCTGGACCGCATCGAAGGCCGACAGCAGATTGCCGCCCATGTAGAAATCGATCTTGCCGGCCAGCAGCATCGGCCGGCCGCTGACTTGCGGACCGCCCTGCATGATGGTGACGTCGAGGCCGCAGGCGGCGTAGGTGCCGTCCGCCACGGACTGGTAATATCCGCCATGTTCCGGCTCGGCCAACCAGTTGGTGCCGAAGGTGACTTTCTCATTCGCAGCCGCACCCAGCGTGCTGGCTGCAAGCAGGGCCACAACCGCCACCGAGATCTTCTGTTTTCCGTACATCGACACCACCCTCTGTTTGCTCCGGCGCGCCACGCGCCAGGCTCGACACCAAAGATTCAAGAAGCAAGACACATGCCACCGGCGTCTGGCGCCGGGACCGCCCGCTTGAAAGACGTTGCCATGCCAAGCGCGAACGGGTCATGCTGTACGGAAGGCATCGTGCCTATTTTTTGAACGGCTGTCCACAATCGCCCGGGCAACATGCACCGCCATCTTGAAGGTGTAATGAGTCCGGCTTTAGGTGGCGGCATCCAGGAGATTGCCATGTTCAAATTCCTCACCCCGAAGTCCATCAAGCCGCCCTTTGCCCGCTATAGTCACGGCGTCGAGGTGCCGGCCGGCAAGCGGCTTGTGCTGTGCTCGGGCCAGGTCGCCATCACCGCCGACGACCTGATTCCCGAAGACGCCGGAGCGCAGGCCGAACTCTGCTTTCAAAACATCGCGGCGGTTCTCGGCGAAGCCGGCCTGGGTCTCAGGGATATCGTGCGCATCAACGCCTATGTCACCGACCGCGCGCATCTGCGGCCCTATATGGACGTCCGCGACCGGCTGTTTTCGAGCCCCGCGCCAGCGTCGACATTGATGATCGTTTCCGGCTTTGCCCGGCCCGAATTCAAGGTCGAAATCGAGGCCATCGCGGCGGGGTGATCGACAGGCCGCCCGTCCCGCGCTAGGTCTGCCTGACCATTGAAGAGGCATGACATGACCGTACCCAAAAGACGCGTGTGGTGGGGCGACTACCGGACCACCGAATACGCCTCGATCGATCCCGAGGCGACCATCGCCGTGCTGCCAGTGGCGGCGATCGAGCAGCATGGGCCGCATCTGCCTGTTTCGACCGACATGTCGATCATGAGCGGCATGCTCGACACGGTCATTTCGCGTCTGCCCGACGATCTCGACATCCGCATCCTGCCGGTGCAGGCCGTGGGCAAGTCCAACGAACACCTGCATGCGCCGGGCACCCTCACTCTGCCGGCAACCACGCTGATCGAAGCCTGGACCGAGCTTGGCCTGTCGATCGCGCGCGCCGGTGTGCGCAAGCTGATCGTGGTCAATTCGCATGGCGGCAACGAGGAGATCATGGGCATCGTCACGCGCGAATTGCGCGTGCGCGAAAAGATGCTGGCGGTGAAGACCAGCTGGCAGCGTTTTGGCCGTCCGGCCGGCATGTATACCGAACTGGAGGACCGTCACGGCATCCATGGCGGCGATGTCGAGACCTCGCTGATGCTGCATTTCCGGCCGGACCTCGTGGACATGGGCAAATCAGACAATTTCGTTTCCAATGTCGCCAAGGCCGAAAAGGAATTTTCGCTGCTGCGCCACACCGGCACCCACGCCTTCGCCTGGATCGCCAGCGATCTCAACCCGAACGGCGTCGTCGGCGACGCCAGCATCGCGACGGCGGAGAAGGGCCGGCTGACGGCAGAATATCAGGCCGACGGCTTCATCAGCCTGCTGCAAGATGTGCGCAAGGCGAAGCTCGCGGAGTGGTTGACGTAGCCTCCAAACCAGTGGCAAGCGCTGTCATCGCTATTCCAGATCCTCTTGAACAAACGAGGCGATGGAGGAGGCGGATCAGACGAACAACGATATGGGGGCAAAGCTAGCTGTCGATCCTCAGCGCAAAGGGCGTGCCTTCAAAGGCGTCCGCGCCGCGCCCGATCGATTCGATCGCCTCGACCATGCGGCCGTTGCGCTCAAGCAACGCATCGGCCACGGCGATCAGTCGCGGATTGGGCGTTGCCGAAGGCGACAGCGCCCGCAGCGTCCGCGCCAATTCGGCCTCGTCACGCTTCGGCGCCAGTGCTGCCGCGATGATATAGGCCGAAGCCGTCGAGCGGCTGATGCCGGCATAGCAATGCACGAGCATCGGCCTTGCCCGGTCCCACCGGCGCGCGAAATCGAGCAGATTGCGGACATGGTCTTCGCCCGGCATGGTCATGCCGTCCTGCGCCACCGCGATGTCGTGCATGACCAGATGCAGGTGGTTTTCCCTCGAGATCGAGGCCGGCCGCACCACCTCCGTTCCGGCGGCGAGCAGCGAAAGCATGCGGTCGGCGCCGGTCCTGGCCACCGTTTCCTCGATCTTTGCCAGCGAGCAGACATGGATCATTGTTTTGAACCCTTCGATTGATGCTTGCGCCGCGACGCCCATTCGGCAAGTGCGGATTCGAGCCGCTGCCATTCCTCCTCACTGCCCGGCAGGCCGGTGCGCAGAACGTCAGGCCGGTCGGCAAAATGGCGAAGCAGGATGCCGCGCTCGCCGAGCGCTGCAAACAAATCGGCGGCATTGGTCAGACTGAGGAAACGATACAGTGTGGTTCCGCCCGCAACAGGAACGCCGAAGCGGCCGAAAAGCGCATCGAGACGCGCCGATTCACCGGCCAACGACGCCCGCATCACGTCCTGCCACCCGATGTCGGCAAGCGCGCGGACGCCATATTCCAGCGCCGGGCCGGCGACGGCCCATGGTCCGAACTGCGTATCCAGCCGGTCGACCGTCGCAGTATCGGAAAGTGCAAAGCCGAGCCGCAGCCCGGCCAGGCCAAAGAACTTGCCGAACGAGCGCAGCACGACGAGGCCGCCCTGACCGACATCGCCCGCGAGGCTGTGCTGACGCGGGCCGACATCCATGAACGCCTCGTCGACGACCAGCAGTCCGCCCTTGGCGCGCAATCCGGCGGCCAGAGCCAGCAACCGGTCGCGCTCTATGACACGTCCATCCGGATTGTTCGGATTGACGATGATGACGAGGTCGGCGTCCGCCAACGCTTCGAAATTATCGACCTCCGCCACCTGGTGCCCGGCGATCGCGGCAGCGCGGGCATGTTCGGCGTAGGTCGGACCCAGCACCAATGCCTTGCCGGGCGAAATGAGCGACGCAACGCGCGGCAACAGGATCTGCGTGCCCGGCGCCGCCACGACGTTGGCTGGCGACGGCGCGCCGTAAGTACTGGCCGCGATCTCTGTCAGGTCGCGTGTGCGCGCGGCTTCCGGCAACCGCGACAGCGAGGTGGCGGGCAGGTCGAAAAGCGGGTAGGAGTGCGGATTGATACCGGTCGAGAGGTCGACGAAAGGCAGCAGGGCGTTGGGGAAAAGCACCCTCGCGCGGCCAAGACTTCCACCATGGTCCACAACCGCCCCATTAAGAAGCTTCATGTCAGTCCTGATCGCTTTCCTGTCATTGGTCGTCGAATTCGCCCTCGGTTATCCCGACTGGCTGTTTCGCGCCATCGGCCATCCGGTGACGTGGTTCGGCAGGCTGATATCCTTTCTCGACCGCAGGCTCAACCGCGCCACTGATCCCGACGCGCTGCGTCGCAAGCGCGGTGTCCAGGCGCTGCTGGTCATCGTGCTGGTGTCGGCGGTGATCGGCCTCAGCGTACAGATCCTGTTCTGGTTCGTTCCCATGGGCCTGGTCATCACGGCCCTTCTGGCAACGTCGCTGCTGTCGCAGAGGAGCCTCTATGAGCATGTCGAGGCGGTGGCTGACGCCCTCGACACCGGCGGCCTTGCTTTGGCCCGCCTTGCCGTTTCGCGGATCGTCGGTCGCGACCCTGAAACGCTCGACAGGGCCGGTGTCTGCCGCGCGGCGATCGAGAGCCTGGCCGAGAACTTTTCCGACGGCATCGTCGCCCCCGCCTTCTGGACCGGCGTCGGCGGCCTGGCCGGCGGCGCCGCCTACAAGGCCGCCAACACCGCCGATTCGATGATCGGCCACCGCACCCCGCGCCACGAGGCGTTCGGCTGGGCGGCGGCGCGCTTTGACGATTGGATCAACCTGCCGGCGTCGCGGCTGACGGCGCTTCTGATCGTGCTGGCGGCGTTCTTCGTCAAAGGCGCTGATGCGAAAAAAGCCTGGCATGCGGTGCGGCGCGACGCGAAAAAACACCGCTCGCCCAATGCCGGCTGGCCGGAAGCGGCGATGGCCGGTGCGCTCGGCCTGGCGCTCGCCGGCCCGCGCTTCTATGGCGGCGTGCTGGTCGACGACGTCTTCATGGGCGAAGGTGGGCGGCGTGAAGCCGACAGCCTCGACATCAGGCAGGCGCTGAAACTCTATCGCGTCGCCGACTATCTGCTGATCGCTCTGTTCGGGTTGGTTTCGGTCGTTGTCATCGTTGTGACCTAACCTCACCCTCCCCCGTCTGGGGAGGTTGAGGAACACTCAGAACTCGATCCCCTGCTGCGCTTTCACGCCGGCGGAAAAATGATGCTTGGTCACGCTCATTTCGGTGACGAGGTCTGCGGCCTCGACCAGCGCCGGCTTGGCGTTGCGGCCGGTGACAACGACATGCAGGCCCTCGCGCCGCGCTTTTAGCGCGCCAACCACTCTGTCGAGATCGAGATAGTCGTAGCGCAGCGCAATGTTCAATTCGTCGAGCACCAGCAGGCTGATCGACGGATCGGCCATCAGTTCGAGCACCTTGGCCCAGGCGGCTTCGGCGGCAGCGATGTCGCGCTTCAGATCCTGGGTTTCCCAGGTGAACCCCTCGCCCATCGCGTGCCACACGACACGGTCGCCGAAGGCGGCGAAGGCGTCCTTCTCGCCGGTGTGCCACTTGCCCTTGATGAACTGGACGACACCGACGCGCTTGCCGTAGCCGAGCATCCGCAGCGCCAGCCCGAAGGCGGCCGTGGTCTTGCCTTTGCCCGGGCCGGTGTTGACGATGAGCAATCCCTTCTCGACCGTCTTGCTCGCCACCTCGGCATCCTGCACCGCCTTGCGCTTGGCCATCTTGGCGCGGTGGCGCTCTTCATCCTTATTGTCGATATCGGTCATATCATTTCACCTTGAGCGGCAGCCCCGCCACCATCAGCAGCACCGTATCGGCAATCGCCGCGACCTGCTGGTTGAGCCGGCCGGCGGCATCGCGAAAGCGGCGCGCCAGTGCATTGTCCGGCACGATGCCTTGGCCGACTTCATTGGACACCACGAACCAGGGTCCGCGCGGCCGCGACAGCACGTCCGCCAATCGCCGGCATTCAAGGTCCAGATCGTGTTCGGCCAGCATATGGTTGGTCAGCCACAGCGTCAGGCAGTCGACAAGCACCGGCCGATCGTCCGGCAAGGCGGCAAGCGCGTCGGCGAGGTCGAGCGGTGCGTCGATGGTCGTCCAGCCTTCGCCGCGCCGCGACCGGTGCAACGCGATGCGCTCACGCATCTCGTCATCATAGGCTTGCGCCGTGGCGATATAGGTCCAGGGCGGCGGCAAGGCGGTCGCCAAAATTTCGGCGCGCGCGCTCTTGCCGGAGCGCGCACCGCCGATGAGGAAGGTCAGTGTCTTGCGATCAGGCAAAGCTGTCGCGCAGGCTGGTCGCGGTGCCGGTGAAGCGGCCGCGCACCACGCCGACAACCGCGCCGAGCACCAGCCAGAACACCAGATTGGTCACGGTCACCGCCACCACGAACTGGTGATGCAGCCCTTCCGGAATCGCCGTCTCGTAACTGTCGGGCTGCGGTGCCCCGACAACATGCGGTGCGACGATCAAAAGGACGGCAAGGATCGCCAGCGGCAGCGACTTGCGGAACGCGATCAGGCCGAGACCGGCAGCGGTTGCCGCCACCGTTGCCCACCACCAGATCTGGCGCTGGGTGAGATCGGCGGCCGGCATGGCCGGCAGTTCCGGCGGCAGGCCGAGGCCCGGCGCCAGCGTGAACACGGCAAAGCCGGCCAAGCCCCAGAACACGCCCTGGCGCCAACCACCGATACCGCCGGCGAATTCGGAAACCGCGACCAGGATCAATCCGAAGCCGATGCCGGTGACGATGTTGGCAAGCACGCTGAAGGCGAAACGCTCGAAACCGTCTGCCGGCGCCCAGCCCTCGTCTTCCGCCGCAGCAGTCGCTTCGGCAGGGGCCGGAGCGGCTGCGCTCATGGCATTGCTATTCGCTGCTGCCGGAGCGGCATGGTCATGGTGATGCCCGCCGCCCGCCTGTTCGTAGACTTCCGCCTTCAGGATCAGCGGCACGGTCGCATAGGCCTGCACGCAGGCAAGAACGACGCCGGCCACGAGCCCTGCGATCGCCGCGATGAACACGACGTTGCGAAACAGGTTCATGATGTCAGCCCCTCGTCAGTGGCAGGGAAATGCCATCGAATGGCGATAGTCGTGAGCCGCATTGTGGACCGCATCGATATGCGAGAAGCCGACAAAGCCCATCACGAAAATGCCGAGCAGCGCGGCAAGCGCGAGCTGCATGAAGCGCGACTGCGAGGAGACGGAAGCGCCGAGGGAGACGGAAGCGGTAGTCATGTCTTGTCCTTTCGCCCTCCACCCGAGGGCATCGAAGTCAGTTTCCTGTCGCCGGCAGGTCTCCTGGCTCACGGATCAGCGTCCTTCCCCACCTTCCCGAAGAAAAATCTTCAGTGGCATATGGAGAGGACTACCGCACACAGTTGCGGGGGCAGCCACGGCATTGGGCGAAATCCGCCCTTACCGCATTCCCTCTTGGCTCCAAAATGGAACCGGCGACACCGGCGACTATAGGCAGAATCCTCGCGTCCGGCAAACCAAATTCCGCCGGCGACCGTTGCGAATGCGCCATGAAGGTCAAAGCGATTTCGGCAGATAGCGCCAAGTCACGAAGCCGCAGACCGCCGCCAGCAGGCCGAGCGTGACGAACACCGAGCCCAGGCCGAAGAAGGCCAGCACCACCGAATAGACCAGCGGCGGCGTCAGCTCGGAAAAGTCGAGATAGGTGCGATAGACCGCCGCCATCTGCGATCTTTCATAGGAGCGCACCGAGCGCATGAAGGCGGTCGAGCCGAGCGCGTCGAGTGCAATGGTGAAGAAGGCGCCGCAGAGCAGGAAGGCGCCGGTGAGCAGCGGCACGGTTTCGCCGACGAAGCCCGCCGCCAGAAGCGCGACCGACATGGCGAAATAGGCAAATGTCATGGTCCTGCGGCCGCCAAAGCGCTTTCCCGCCTTGCCCCAGAAAATCGCCATGAACAAAAGCGCGTTGCCGGCCGAAACCAGCAGGCCGCCGGCCAGCTTGCCCTCACCCGTAATGACCATGAACAGCGGCCCATAGACGAAGAACGTCGTCCAGAAACAGGAGCGCCCAAACGCGATCAGCCAGGCCAGCCTGAGCCTGGGCTGGGCGATGAAGCGGCCGATATTGGCGAGCGGATTGGCTGGTCGCGTCTTGCCGGGACGGATCGACGGGTTGTCGCCGAGCCGGTAGGTCCAGAACAATGCCAGCAGGGCTAACGCGAACACGGCCACCGCGCCATGCGCGGCATAGACGCCGAAGCGCGTGTAGAGGAAGATGCCGAGCGTCGGCCCACCGGTCCAGGCCAGCATCGACCACGCCATGCGCAGCGATTCGGCCTGCATGAAGTCGGTCTTGCGGATGTGGTCCATGATGTAGAGGTTGAGCGTGATCGACAGCGCGCTGGCGCCCATCACCCGGCACAGCATGCCGGCCAGTTGCCCGGCAAGCGTGTCGGTGACGAAGAACAGCGAGCCGATGGCCAGCAGGCAGGCGCCCGCCGTGTAGACCCAGCGCCGGGCAAAGCGGCGGATCAGCATCGGCATGAACAATGTCACCGACAGGCCGAGCATCGCCACGACGGTGTAGAGGATCGAGACGATCTGCTCGTTGTGCAGGATCTCATAGGCCTGGATCGGGATGACGCTCGACACCGTGGCGCGGGCGAAGGATTCGACCGCATAGAGCGAAGCGAAGGTGCGCGCGTCCGCGGCCTTGAGGGCCGGTAGCCAGATCGGATGGCGCACATGGGTGGACATTGCTTTCCCCGAAGCAGATTCACCGGGTCAAATCTGCCGTGGCGACCTCAGCGCCAATAAGAGGAAACCGACGTGCATCCGGCAAAAGCGAAGCCGGCCAAAGGCTTTCCGGCACTGGCCCAATGCCGCGGCTGATCCGGCGCTATCGGCAGGGTTGCCGGTCTTCTTTTGTCCCGGGCAACCGTGATAGTCCTCCAGCGGGGCTGAATCAGAATGCGAGACCATGAGCATCCAAACGCCGACCGCACCCGTTCAGGATCGACCAAAGCGCATCGTCGCCATCGACATCGTGCGCGGCATCGCGCTGATCGCCATGGCAAGCTACCATTTCACCTGGGATCTGGAGTTCTTCGGCTACACCGATCCCGGCCTGACCGCCTTCGGCTGGTGGAAGATCTACGCGCGCTGCATCGCCTCGACCTTCCTGTTCCTGGTCGGCGTCAGCCTGTATCTCGCCCACGGCCGACAAATCCGCTGGAACGGCTTCTGGAAGCGGTTCGCCATGGTCGCCGGAGCCGCGATCGCGATTTCGGTCGTCACCCGCATAGCCACTCCGGACGGCTTCATCTTCTTCGGCATCTTGCACGAGATCGCGCTGGCCAGCCTGCTCGGTCTCGCCTTCCTGCGCCTGCCGGCGCTGCTGACGCTTGTCGTCGCCGCGGTCGTTATCGCCGCCCCCGTCTATCTGCGCTTCGAGGCCTTCGATCACCCATGGCTGTGGTGGGTCGGCCTGTCGGCGATCAATCCGCGCTCCAACGACTACGTTCCGCTGTTTCCGTGGTTCGGCGCGGTACTTGCGGGCATCGCGGTGACGAAACTCGCCGCAGGTGCCGGCCTGCTTGCCAGGCTTGCCAATCTGGCGCCCGGTCGCTTGGCCAACCCGCTGGTCTTCATCGGCCGGCACAGCCTGGCTTTCTATTTGATCCATCAGCCGCTGCTGATCGGCTGCGTCTGGCTGTTCTCGCAGATCATGCCGGCGCAGGTCGAAACCCCGCAGGTGAATTTCCTCAAAACCTGTCAGCTGTCCTGCGAGCAGTCGCGCGACACCGAGTTCTGTACGAGCTACTGTGTCTGCATGCTCGATACGCTCGAGGGCGAGTCCACGCTTGATAGGCTCTACAACAACGATCAGACTGCGGAGTGGAAAGCGCATTTGTCCGATCTCGCCGGCATGTGCACCGTCAAGACCGACAGCAAGTTGATGGAGGGAGGGGCCGAATGACCGAGAACCAGCCGAAGCCGGGGCTCATACCGTGGCCGCCGCTGATCTACATCGCCGCCATCGCCATCAGCATCGCACTGGGCCTGCTCTATCCCCTGCCCTGGATCGGCGACCTGCTGGGCGATATCCTGTTCGCGGCCGGCTGGGTGGCGCTGTTTGCCGTCGCCGCACTCTGGTTCACCGCGATCCGCACCATGATCCGGGCCAAGACCACGCTCAACCCCAACGCTGTACCCGATCACCTGGTCACCACGGGTCCCTTCGGCGTCACCCGCAATCCGATGTATCTGGCCAACACGCTGCTGTTGATCGGCGTCGCCTTTGTCTCGGGCATCGTGTGGTTCCTGCCACTGGCGTTCATCGCCGCCTATGCCACGCAGAAGGTGGCGATCGAAGGCGAGGAAAAGGTGCTGGCAGCAAAATTCGGCAAGAAATACCGCGACTACGCCAAACGCGTGCGCCGCTGGATTTGAGCTGGCTTTCAAGCGGCCAATCTCCCCCCCTCGTGGGGGAGATGTCCGGCAGGAGAGAGGGGGCGCTGTCCCTCAAACTCTCTGCCTAGGTATTCACGCCAAGCTCCACCAGCCGCTCCACACAAGACTCCTCGGCCTGGTCGAGTTCAGCCAGCGTCTCCTCGAGGTCGCGGCGTTTCTGCCGGAGATCCTCGCGCTTTTCCTCGATGCGCTTGATCATCAGGTTGAGCTGGCCGACTTCGCCGGGCGGCTCCTTGTACATCTGGATGATTTCGCGAATCTCGTTGATCGAGAAGCCAAGCCTTTTGCCGCGCATGATCTGGCGAATGAGCTGCCGGTCGGAGGGGCGAAACAGCCGCGTGCGGCCGCGCCGCACCGGCTGCACCAGCCCTTCGTCCTCATAAAAGCGCAGCGTCCGCGTCGACACGTCGAACTCGCGGGTCAACTCGGTGATCGAATAATATTCTCGCATTGCCACTCCCACACGCCGAAACACCGGGGCGATCGCCATCGCGGCGTCACCCTTCTGTCCCGAACCAAAACCCATGCCATGCCGGAATCGACATGGCGCCCCGCGCGAGCCTCGCACGGCATTTACGTAAAAGTCAATTGAGCCAAAAGGCGTGCCTTCAGGGCACGCCGAACCACCACGTGGCAATGCCGAGAAATGCAAAGAAACCGACGACGTCGGTAACCGTGGTGACGAAGACCGCCGAAGCGACCGCCGGATCGACCTTGAAACGATCGAGCAGCAGCGGGATCAGGATGCCGGCCAGGGCGGCCACGAACATGTTGATGATCATCGCCGCCGCGATGATCCCGCCCAGATTGGGATCACGGAACCAGGCTGCCGCGACGATGCCGATCAGGATGGCGAAGACGATGCCGTTGATGAAGCCGACACCCATCTCGCGGCGAATGATGCGGCCGGCATTGTAGATGTCGAGATCCCTGGTCGCCAACGCCCGCACGGTGACGGTCATGGTTTGCGAGCCGGCATTGCCGCCCATGCCCGCGACGATCGGCATCAGCACCGCCAGTGCCACGATGTGTTCGATCGTGCGGTCGAACAGGCTGATCACCGACGCCGCCAGGAACGCGGTCAGAAGGTTGATCAGCAGCCACGGAACGCGTGAGCGCGAGGTCGAAAAGATGCTGTCGGAAAGCTCTTCGTCGCCGACGCCGCCCATGCGCATCAGATCTTCCTCGGCCTCCTGCTGGATGACGTCGACGACATCGTCGATGGTCAGAACGCCAACCAGCCGTTCGTTCTCGTCGACGACCGCGGCCGACAAAAGATCGTACTGCTCGAATTCCCGCGCCGCCTCTTCCTGGTCCATGGTGGCCGGAATGGCGTGCCGCGTCTCGTGCATCACCTCCTCGACCTTGACCGAACGCTTGGTGCGCAGGATCTGGTCGAGGTCGATAGCGCCGAGCAGCTTGAAGCTCGGATCGATGACGAAGATCTGGCTGAAGCGCTCGGGAAGATTGTTGTCCTCGCGCATGTAGTCGATGGTCTGGCCGATCGTCCAGAACGGCGGAACCGCGACGAACTCGGTCTGCATGCGGCGGCCGGCCGTCTCTTCGGGATAATCGAGCGAGCGGCGCAGCCTGATCCGCTCGGTGAACGGCAGTTGCGACAGGATCTCGTCCTGGTCTTCCTGGTCGAGATCCTCGAGAATGTAGACGGCGTCGTCGGAATCGAGCTCCTGCACCGCCTGCGCGATCTGCGCATTGGGCAGATTGTCGACGATCTCCATACGGATCGCCTCGTCGACCTCCGTCAGCGAGGAAAAGTCGAAATCGGCGCCCAGGAGTTCGACCAGCGCGCGGCGCTGTTCGGGATGCAGCGCCTCGAGCAGATCGCCGAGCTCCGACTGGTGCAGGTCGTCGACTTCATGCTTGAGGGTCAGCGTGTCGCGGTCGGCGATCGCCGCGCCGATCCGCGCCAGGAAGGACGAAAGCACGGCGCCGTCCTCGCCATAGATGTCGGCGTGGTTGTCCTCGGCGGCCCCGGCGCCGGTCGTCCGTTCGTGCTCGCCTTCCACCAGCGCCTCCCGCCACAAGAATCCCGGAAAAGGTGCAAATCAGGTCTAGAGCATCGGACCCAAAAGGGGAAACCGGTTTTGGAGAATCCGACGCTCAAAAAGAAAGTGGCGTAAAGTGCGGGAATATCAACGAAATGCGTCCGGCCCGCAGCGGGCGAGACCGGCACAAATCGGATTATGGGAAGAGAATGGTGCGGTCGAGAAGACTCGAACTTCCACGGGTTGCCCCACAGCGACCTCAACGCTGCGCGTCTACCAATTCCGCCACGACCGCACGTGGTAGAGCCGGAACCGACCGGCTCGCGGCGTGTAGCAAATCGTTTCCGGTGAAACAAGTGCACGGCAAGCAATAATGTCAGGCGATTGACATAATGCTCCACAGGGCCCGAACGCAGCGCCGGAACTGGACGTTTGCGCCTGATATCGCCATATGGAAGGCAAGTTGATGTCGCCCAAAGGTGCGAGGCGTTTTTGGGCGCGCCATGGACAAACGAAAAGACGATACGCCATGACCGAACGCAGCCAGATCGCCACGTCGTTCCTGCCGCTTCCCGGCTCGGCACCGGTCGAATGGCTGATCGAGCCCGGCCTTACCGCCTATCCCGAGGCACTTGCCTTCATGGAGGCGCGCGCCGAGGCGATCCGCAGCGGCGCTGCCGGCGAAATGGTCTGGTTGGTCGAACACCCGCCGCTCTACACGGCCGGCACCAGCGCCCGTGGCGAGGATCTGATCGACGCCAGCCGCTTCCCGGTCTTCGCGGCCGGACGCGGCGGCGAATACACCTATCATGGGCCGGGCCAGCGGGTCGCTTACGTCATGCTCGACCTGAAGCGGCGGCGCGAGGATGTCCGCGCCTTCGTCGCGGCGCTCGAACAGTGGATCATCGGCACGCTTGCCGCTTTCAATGTGCGGGGCGAGCGCCGCGAGGACCGGGTCGGCGTCTGGGTCGTGCGGCCGGATCGCCCTGCTCTGCCGGACGGCTCGCCGGCGGAGGACAAGATCGCGGCCATAGGCATCCGGCTGCGGCGCTGGGTGAGTTTTCACGGCATCGCCATCAATGTCGAGCCCGATCTCGACCATTTCAGCGGCATCGTGCCTTGCGGCGTGCAGGACCACGGCGTCACCAGCCTCGTCGACCTAGGCCTTCCCCTGACCATGGCCGATCTTGACTTGGCGTTGAAATCCGCCTTCGAGGATGTGTTCGGTCCCGCCACGGCGTTGCCTGTCGAAGCCGAGCGCAAAGCCGGCTGATCTTCCGGATCCGGTACGGCTCAAATCAGTTGGGCAGAGGCCCACAACACGCCATAGCCATGGATGGCGAACACCGCCAGCAACGCCGCCGCCATGGCCAGCCGGTCGATGGTACGGATCGGCTTCAGCTCGTGACGCGGCTTCACCCCACTGCTCATCGTCAGCAGGCTGAGGAGCGAAAACACCGCTCCCGTCGCGAGCAGGAAGGTGGCGGAAAAGCCGGCCTGCCAACCCACGGCCAGCAAAGCCGAGAGCAGGAAGAAGGAAGCCAGCGCCAGCGCGACCGGTCCCGGACAGATCTGGCGCAGCACCTGGCCGCCGTCGAACTTCCACACCGGCACCAGATTGGCGATGTTGAACAGTGCGGCGAAGCCCGCCAGCGTCGCCAGCAGGGCCGCCGCCAGCCGGTGACCTTCCGCGCCGGCAAAGGTGCTTGCGGCGATGGCGATCGGCACCAGGAAGGCCGAGAAGCCGGCGCCCATCAATGCCACGAAAGCCACTTCGAAACGGCTGTCATAGGGCCGCCCGCCAATGGCGATGCCGCCGAGCAGCGGAATGAAGATCATCCGTGCACGGTTGTGGCCCATCAGCCGGAACGCTGCCATATGGCCAAGCTCATGCAGGGCGACCACCGATGTGAGGATCGCGGCCAGTGCCAGACCGCCGAAGTGAAGGCCGAAGAATGGCCACAGGATCAGCGCCGAAAGCCCGGCAAAGCCGACCTGACTGAGCGGATGCTCGAACCAGCCGCCCTTGCGATACTTTCCGGTCCGCGCCCAGCGCTGCAGCTTGGAGAGTTCGCGGCGCAGGGCGAAATAGCGGAACACCAGGAAGGCAACGCCGCGATAGCGATCGGTCTGGCTGAGCGTCACCCGCGTGCTGTTGCCTTCCGAAACGAGTTCGGCGGTTTCGCGAAAATCCTTCCAGAACGAAGCGTCGAGTGCCGTATCCTCGATGACACGTATCGAGAAGCGGCTGCCTTCGACGACGTCTTCAAACCGCGACTTGCGTTCGATCGGCTTGCCGTCGCGACCTTCCCAGGACAGCGTGATGCGGGCCACGCCCTCGCCGTCCGGGGCCTCGGCGGACAGGATCTCACCGGACCAGCCGGCATCGCTGCCGAGCGGCCACAGCGCCTGCCAGAGGCGCTGCCGATCCATCGCCACCAGACGGGTCAGCCGGACCGTGCGCAAACCAAGCGGCACCGTCATCAACAGAAAGATCAGCCCGAGATTGCTGGCCACCAGAATGGCCGTGACGATGGGCGACACCTGGACGTTGCTCCCTGTCTTGTCAGGTCACCCTAACGTTGCGACGGGCAAGAAAGGCTTAACGGCGGAACCGTCTTCGACGGCGTAGGAACAGCGGCGGCGAACGCCGCCGAATCACATGGCTCCAATCCAGATCGCCATGGAGACGAGAAAGGTGCTCATGCAAACCAGTGAGATGACATCCTGAACCAGATCGGTCATAACTCTCTCCTGTTGTTGATATGTTCGTATTTTGTTCTAATTTTGTTTCAAAGTCAACGGACACAATCCGGCCGTGTCCGAATTTCCGGGCGATCAGATCGGCAGGGTTAAGAAAAGGTTGACGGGCGAACGACGGTTGCCCGGCGCCGACCAGGGCACGACGAGACTGGGGTCAGGTCGAGCCGAGAATGGTGGATTTCGAGAACCGGAGCGGAGCGTACTTTTGGGTACGTGAGCACCGTTCTACCGCGACGGGGTAGAACGGGAAGCGCAGGAAGCCGCCTTTCGCAGGCCGGCCTCCCCCCAGTATCGCGGTGCCCTAGAGCGGCACCACTTTACCGTCGGCCAACGTGACGCGCCGGTCCATGCGCGATGCCAGCTCGTGATTGTGGGTGGCGATCAGCGCCGCGAGGCCCGATTGTTTGACCAGCGCCGCCAGCGCCTCGAACACATAGGACGCGGTGACCGGGTCGAGATTGCCGGTCGGCTCGTCCGCCAGCAGTACCAGCGGCGCATTGGCGACCGCACGCGCAATGGCGACGCGCTGCTGTTCGCCGCCGGAGAGCTCGGACGGCCGGTGCGCCGCGCGTTTGCCGATCTGCATGTAATCGAGCAGCTGCGCCGCGCGCTCGGCCGCGTCCTTGCGGCTGAGCCCCTTGATGAGCTGCGGCATCATTATGTTTTCCAGCGCCGAGAATTCCGGCAGCAGATGATGGAACTGGTAGACGAAGCCGACATCGTTGCGGCGGATCGCCGTGCGCTCGTCGTCGGACAGCCGCCCGCAGGCGCGGCCGGCCAGGATGACGTCGCCGGCGTCGGGACGCTCCAGCAGGCCGGCGGTGTGCAGCAGCGTCGACTTGCCGGTGCCAGACGGCGCCACCAGCGCCACCATCTCGCCGCGCTTCAGCGAGAAGTCCGCACCATTGAGAATGGTGAGCTTTCGCGGTCCCTGGACGTAGTGCCGCTCGACGCTCTTCAGCTCGATAATGACCTCGGCCACTATTCGTACCTCAAGGCTTCGACCGGATCGAGACGCGCGGCGCGCCATGCCGGAAACACCGTTGCCAGGAAGGACAGGCCGAGCGCCATCAGGACGACATAGGTCGTCTCGCGCGGATCCATCTTCGCCGGCAACTGGCTGAGGAAATAGAGTTCAGGATTGAACAGCACCTTACCGGTCATCCACGAGAAGAACTGGCGGATCGATTCGATGTTGGTGCAGATCAGTACGCCGAGCAGCACACCGGCAAGCGTGCCGGTCACGCCGATCGCCGCACCCGTCATCAGGAAGATGCGCAGGATGGCGCCGCGCGACGCCCCCATAGTGCGCAGGATGGCGATGTCGTGGCCCTTGTCCTTCACCAGCATGATCAGGCCGGAGATGATGTTCAGCGCCGCCACCAGCACGATCAGCGTCAGGATCATGAACATGACGTTGCGTTCGACCTGCAGCGCGGAGAAGAAGGTCTCGTTGCGCTGGCGCCAATCGACCATGTCGATCGGCCGCTGCGCCGCCGCCTCCACTTTCGGTTTCAGCGCATCGACATCGTCTGGATTGTCGACATAGATCTCGATCGTTTGCGCCCGCCCGTCCATGTTGAAATAAAGCTGCGCTTCGGAAAACGGCATGTAGACGATGGACGTGTCATATTCGGACATGCCGACTTCGAAGATCGCCGCGATCTTGTAGCCCTTCATGCGCGGCGTGGTGCCGATCGGCGTCACGTCGCCGTCGGGCGAAATCAAGGTGATGGTATCGCCAAGCGTTAGGCCGAGATTCTCAGCCATGCGCTTGCCGATGGCAACGCCCTCGCCAGAGTCGAAATCGGCGATCGAGCCCTGCTTGATGTTGCTGGCAACGATGGCGATCTTGCTCAGATCCTCGCCGCGTATGCCGCGAACCAGCGCTCCGGTTCCGCCGCCGACATTGCCTTGCGCAAGCACCTGGCCATCGATCAGCGGGATGGCGTATTTAACGCCTGCTACACCGTTGATGCGGCTGGCGACCTGCGCATAGTCCTCCAGCGGCGAATCGAGCGGCTGCACGATCAGGTGACCGTTGACGCCGAGGATGCGCGTCAAAAGCTCCGCCCTGAAACCGTTCATCACCGCCATGACCACGATCAGCGTGGCGACGCCCAGCATGATGCCGAGGAACGAGATCGAGGCGATCACCGAGATCACCGTCTCCTTGCGCCGCGAGCGCAGATAGCGCCAGGCGACCATGCGCTCGAAGATGGAAAAGGGTCCGGCGCCGACCGATCTTGCCGCCACCGCCTCGCTCATGCGGCGACACCGAAGCGCTTCTTCGCATCCGCGATCGGCAGCGTCTCGCGCTCGCCGGTCTTGCGGTTCTTGATCTCGATCTCGCCGGCGGCGACACCGCGCGGTCCGACGATCACTTGCCAGGGAAGGCCTATCAGGTCGGCGGTGGCGAACTTGCCGCCGGGCCGCTGGTCGGTGTCGTCGTAGAGCACGTCCTTGCCGGCGGCGACGAAAGCGGCATGCAGTTCGTCGCAGACGCCGTCGCACTCGGCGTCGCCCGCCTTCATGTTGATCAGCCCGATGTCGAACGGCGCCACCGCCTCCGGCCAGATGATGCCGTTGTCGTCATGGCTGGCTTCGATGATCGCCGCGACCAGCCGCGACGGACCGATGCCGTAGGAGCCGCCGGAGACGAAATGATCCTTGCCGTCGGGTCCGGTCACCTTGGCGCCCATGGGCTTGGAATATTTGTCGCCGAAATGGAAGATGTGGCCGACCTCGATGCCGCGCGCCGAAACCTTGTCGCTCTCGCCGATCTTCTCCCACGCCGCCTCGTCATGCATCTCGTCGGTGGCGGCGTAGGGCGTCGTCCATGTTTTGACGATGTCGGCGATCTCGGCGTCGTTGGCAAAATCGGTGTTGGCACCGGGCACATCGAGCGCAAGATAGTCGCGGTGGCAGTAGACCTGGCTCTCGCCGGTGTCGGCCAGGATGATGAATTCATGGCTGAGATCGCCGCCGATCGGCCCGGTGTCGGCCCGCATCGGTATTGCCTGCAGCCCCATGCGCGTAAAAGTCCGGAGATAGGACACGAACATCCTGTTGTAGGCCGCCCTGGCGCCTTCGAAGTCGAGATCGAAGGAATAGGCGTCCTTCATCAGGAACTCGCGCGACCGCATGACGCCGAAGCGCGGCCGCACTTCGTCGCGGAACTTCCACTGGATGTGGTAGAGATTGAGCGGCAGGTCCTTGTAGGACTTCACATAGGCGCGGACGATCTCGGTGACCACTTCCTCATTGGTCGGGCCGTAGAGCATGTCGCGGTCCTGCCGGTCCTTGATGCGCAGCATCTCCTTGCCGTAGTCGTCATAGCGGCCGCTTTCGCGCCACAGATCGGCCGACTGGATGGTCGGCATCAGGATTTCCAGCGCACCGGCGCGATCCTGCTCCTCGCGGATGATGCGGCATACCTTGTCCAGCACCCGCTTGCCGAGCGGCAGCCACGAGAAACTGCCCTGCCCCTGCTGGCGGATCATGCCGGCGCGCAGCATCAGCCGGTGCGAGACGATCTCGGCCTCGCGCGGATTTTCTTTGAGGATAGGCAGGAAATAGCGCGACAAACGCATGGGCAGGTCCGTGAGTGAGGAGGGCCGCGTCAGAATCGGCGCGACTTTGGCTTGCTTGACCCGGCTTCATAGCCATTTCAAGGCGGAATGGGAACCCGGACGCTTCGGCCCGAAAAGCGGAATCGATTTCCAAAAAACATGGGTAGCCGGGATCAGAAGCGTCGCACCGCCGTTCCCCCGTCCAGAAGACCCATGGCGCTGCAAGCCCTCCCGGTCACTGTGCGCGTCTTGGTGATCGTTCGCCAAGCAACGCCTGCCACACTATTGTGCAGTGCAGCAC
>NZ_RZQP01000083.1:0-23699 GCF_003998165.1 Mesorhizobium sp. M7A.F.Ca.US.007.01.2.1
CTCGAACCCCATGCGCGCCTGTACCAGCGGCTGCTGGCCGGCGATCCGGAAGAAGCCACCGATCATGCCGAGGAGATGCTGGAGGAGAAATATCTGGTCGAATTCTATGACAAGGTTGCCATTCCGGCGCTTCTGCTGGGCGAACAGGACCGTGTGCGCGGCGTCATGGGCGATTTGCAAAGGCGGCAGGTGGCGGCCAGTGCCCTGATGCTGGTCGCCAATCTCGACGACAGCGCGCAGGAGGAGGCAGGCGAGGAGGAGGGGCCGCCCGTGGCCGCAGAGGCGAGCGACGATGACGATCCCGGCGGGGAGGACGAGACCGAACTGCCCGATGGCACGGATATGTCCGTGCTTTGCGCCGGGGGGCGTGGCGAGCTCGACGACGCCGCTGCCGCGATGCTGGCGCAGGTGCTGGAGGTCCAGGGCGCGACGGTGTCGAAAGCCAGCTTTGCCGATATGGAACCCGCCGGCATTCGCCGCCTTGAGCTCGAAACCGTCGACACCGTCGTGGTCGGATTCCTGAACCGGGATTCCATCAAGCACGCCCGCTTTCTGGTCCGCCGGCTGAAGCGTGCGAAGGCCGCACTTCGGGTGGGAATCGTGTTCTGGTCGGAGGCCGACAGCGAGGACAAGGAGACGGCGGGCAAACTGGCGCGTGACATGAACGCGGATTTCGTGGCGCATGGCATGGTCGACGCCGTGCTGGGCGCGCTGTCAAACGAGCCGCCGGTCGCGCTCAAGCTTGTCGCCAAACGGCGCATGCGGCGACAGCGGGCCGCGTCCAAGAAGGTTACCGCGGCAGCGGCGGGGTGACCGAAAACTGCTGAAGGCCGGTGGAACCAGGCGGCCCTCCGCGCGGCCTTACGAAATTAGCTACCCGTCGGCGGTGAGAAATGCTCGAAATTCGCCCAGCCCACGAAGCCGACCGGTCGGCGATCGTGCAACTGTGGCATCAGGGCTGGCATGATGCCCATGCGCATCTGGTTCCAGCCGAAATCCTGGCGTACCGAACGCCGGCGCATTTTGCGCTGTGGCTGGAGCAATCCACCGATGCCTTCCATGTGGCGGCAGCCGATGGATTGCTTGGCTTCGTCTCGATAAACGGGGCGGAGCTGGTCAAACTCTATGTAAGCCCGCAAGCACGGGGAAGCGGAACCGCCCGCGATCTGCTGTCTTATGCCGAGCATCTCTTGTGCGAACAGGGCGTGGCGGAGGCAGAGCTTTTCTGCACGGCGGGAAATGTCCGCGCGCAGAGATTTTATGCCCGCGAAGGATGGCGCTTGAACCGCAGCTTCGAAGACGCACTTTGGCTGCCGGATGATGTCGCCGGCAGGTTCACCGTGGAAACCCACTGCTATCGGAAGCATCTGGGCTTTCGTTAGCATCACTATTCGGAACGAGCTTGGCGAGATTGTCGCGGACGCTGGAGCAGGCGCCCCCTACCGGTCGACCATCGCCATGCCCCGCTCGGTGTAGCGCGGGCCGGAGATTTTTCCCGGCGCGAGCGCTTCGTTGAGCGCGGCCATCTCGGCGGCATCGAGTTTGATAGCGGCGCCGGCGACGTTCTCTTCCAGGTATTTTCTGCGCTTGGTGCCGGGGATCGGCACGATGTCGATGCCAAAGCCGTCGCCCTTCGCCAGCAGCCAGGCCAGCGCGACCTGGCCGGGCTTGACGCCGCGGGCAGCGGCGATGTCGCTCACCTTGGCGGCCGCCTCGACATTGGCGTCGTAGTTTTCGCCCTGGTAGCGCGGGTCGTTGCGGCGATAATCGCCGTCGGGATAGTCTTCCGCACGCTTGACCTCGCCGGTGAGAAACCCTCGGCCGAGCGGCGAGAACGGCACCAGGCCGATGCCGAGTTCGCCAAGCAGCGGGATGATCTCCGGCTCCAGATTGCGCTCCCACAGCGAATACTCGCTCTGCAACGCCGACACCGGATGCACGGCATGCGCCCGGCGGATGTTGGCTGCACCCGCTTCCGAGAGGCCGAAGAAGCGCACCTTGCCTTGCGCGACGAGTTCGCCGACGGCGCCCGCGACATCCTCCATCGGCACCGCCGGGTCGACGCGGTGCTGGTAGAGCAGGTCGATACGGTCGGTTCCGAGGCGGCCGAGCGAGGCTTCCACCGCCTCTCGAATGTGCTCGGGCCGGCTGTCGGTTCCGGTCTGCTTGCCGTTTTCGATGCGGAAGCCAAATTTCGTGGCGATCGTCACCTGGTCGCGCTTGCCCTTCAATGCCCGGCCGAGCAGGGCTTCGTTGTCGTAAGGGCCATAGACTTCGGCGGTGTCGAGGAAGGTGCAGCCGAGGTCGATGGCACGGTGCAGCGTGGCGATGGATTCGGCCTCGTCGGCCGGGCCATAGGACTGGCTCATGCCCATGCAGCCGAGGCCGATAGCCGAGACCTGCAGCCCCTGGCTGCCGAGCTTGCGTGTTTTCAGGGTCATGGCAGGCGTTCTCCGGAGGGGGCGCAGCGATTATAGCGTCAGCAGGTTCAATCGATACGCCTATTCGATCACGATGTGGCTATTCGATAAGGATGTGGCTATTCGATCAGGATGTGGGCTTCGCGCGCTGCTTCGACGAGCGCCGCCCTGGCGACGTCGGGGGCAACATCGCCGCTCGTCGCCCGCTGGCAGGCGCGCAGTGCGGACCTATGCTTCGGGCTGCCTGCGTCACGCCAATGTGTGGTGAGCAAATCAATGGCCTGCTGTGTGTTGGACAGATGATGGATGGAACCGGTGACGCCGACCGAAACCGCCACAGGTTTGGAGAACCATGCCGTTTGCATTGGAACCACCTCAATTGGGCTGAAGCAATAAACGCTTATGGCCGCTCAAGGTTTCGTCGCTACCAATCAATCTGGCGTGATAGATTGCCGATACCCCCAGCGGTATTGGGCCCCACATTGTCCGCGGGGCTCACATGTTCGAGGCGACGTCGCGGGTGGGCGGAGTTTTGGGTTTGTGGGCGGCGCGTTGCCGCGTCGCCTGGTGGGCAGGGCGGGGTTTGACCGTGTTCACGGTCGTGGGCGCCTGCGCCTTGCGGCGCTTGAGCCAGTTGGCTGACAGTTCGGCAAGGAGACTGCGCAAGTCTTTCACGACGTCCTCCTCTTGTAGGGCGACAAGGTAATTGCCGTCGCCCCAACTTGTTCCACCGCAAACTCCTTCCGCCAAAAATAAAAGTTCTTGCCGGCGAAAGCGGTCGGGCATCACCTGCCGATATAGGCGGCCAGTTCGTCCGGCGTCCCGTTCGGGAAGGCCTGTTTCAGAAAATCCAGGAACGCCGACACGCGCGGGCTGAGCAGCCGCCGGGAGGGGTAGAGCGTCCAAAGAGCGATCTCAGGGGCGTCGATGTCCCCCCAATTCACCAACGTGCCGTCAGCCAAATCGTGGGCCACCAACGAAATGGGAAGACGTGCCGCACCGACCCCCGCCCGCACCGCATCGCGCACCATAATGAGCGTTCCCAAAGCGAGGACCGGCTCGATTTTGATCGTCGACCGGCCACCCTCTGTCTTCACGTGCCATGTTTGCCGTTCGCCTTTCCCGCGCGCAACGGCAGGGGCCGGTCCACCGGTGCGAGGAAGGTGAGGGCTCGCCACGACGACCAGCCGGTCGCGGAGAAACGCCCGTCCGACCAAGCTTTCGTCGGGATCCGGGTTGACCCGGATCACCAGGTCGTAGCCTTCCTCGATCATGTCCACAGCCCGGTCCTCCGTCGTGACCTCCAGCCTCACCTCCGGAAATTTGAGGGCAAATCCCGCGGCGATCCTCCCCATCGCGGTCTGAGAAAAAAGCAGGGGCGCGCTGATCCGCAGTCTCCCCTTGGGTCTTTGACCGCCCGAGGCGATCGCCGCGGCCGTCTCGTCCAGTTCGGCAAGCAACGCCCCCGTCCGCTCGAAAAGCGCCCGTCCTTCCTCGGTCAGCTTCAGGTTACGCGCACCCCGTTCAAACAGGCGCAGGTCAAGGCTGCTCTCCAAGTCTCCAACGCGCCGCGACAGGGTTGCCTTGGGCCGGCCGGTGGCCCGTGCCGCCTTGCCGAAACCGCCATGGCGGGCAACGAGGTTGAAATCGGTGAGGGCCAGAATATCCATAGGTGTTCCACCAGTGAGACGGTGCGTCTAAAATTTCGGTCTGTTTGAGTGTTTGTGAGCCACACATATTGGGCCTGTCAAGCAACCCAACAGGAGAAATTCCATGACCATCCTCGTTACCGGCGCCACAGGCAATGTTGGCCGCCAAGTCGTCGAGCACCTCGTCAAACGCGGCGCCGACGTCCGTGCTCTCGTCCGCGATCCGTCGAAAGCCAGCTTCCCGGCGGGCGTATCGGTCGCGCAAGGCGACTTTCTCGATGTCGATTCACTGCGCAAGGCCATGTCCGGCGTTTCCACCCTGTTCCTCTTGAACGCCGTGGTGCCGGACGAATTCACCCAGGCTTTGGTCGCGCTGAACGTCGCCCGATCGGCGGGCATCGAGCGGATCGTCTATCTCTCGGTGATCCATGCCGACGTGTATGTGAACGTGCCGCATTTCGCCGGCAAGTTCGGCGTCGAGCGAATGATCGAGCAGATGGGCTTCCAGGCTACGATCCTGCGCCCGGCCTATTTCATCCAGAACGACCTGATGATCGAAGACGTCATCACCGGCTATGGCACCTACACAATGCCGATCGGCGCCAAAGGCCTCGCCATGGTCGATGTGCGTGATATCGCCGAGATCGCCGCTCTCGAGCTGCTGCGCCGCGAACGGTCCGCGGAGCCGCTTGCGCTCGAGCGGATCAACCTCGTCGGTCCGCAGACACTGACCGGGACGGATATCGCGGCCATCTGGTCCGACGTGCTCGCCCGGCCGATCAGCTACGGCGGCGACAACACCGAAGGTTTCGAGCAGAATCTCAAGCAGTTCCTGCCTGCCTGGATGGCGTACGACATGCGCTTGATGGGCGAACGGTTCCTGACCGACGGCATGCTGCCCGAGGCCGGCGACGTGGAGCGCCTGACCGCGCTTCTGGGCCGCCCTCTGCGTCCCTATCGCGACTTCGCCTCACAAATCGCCGGCTCCGCCTGACGGAACGGCTCTGGTCATCACCCGGTTCAGAAACAGCAGGGCGGCCTTTTGAGAAGGCCCCCTGTTCAGCCGGGTACCGCATTACTGCAGGGTGGCCGGACCAGACCCGTCGCGTTGGGCGATCATCCGCCCGCCATCGTCGCCACCGAGACCATCCACGAACAGGCCAGCCACGCCGTCGAAATTGGTGAGCCCGTCGAATTCAATTGCGGCGCCAATCAGCTGGGCTGCCTGGAAGACAAGGTATTCGACGTCCTCGAGGGCGATGTTTTCGGCCAGGTTCCTGACCCTTACATGTTCCGCCACCGCCGTGATACTGACGATGCCGGTCTTCCTGAAGGCGATCTGGACCGCTGAACGGACGTCATCGCGCAGTCGCGCCGAGTAATCATACCGCATCGAAACCTCCCAAAGGGAACGGTTTTCTGTTCAGGTTGCACAATGCGGCAGGGGCTTCGTCTTGGCAAGTCACGAATTAAATAATATCTAAACAAATCAGCTAGTTAGCATAGTTATGCAAGTATGCGCCTTACGCCGAATACCATCAGGCTCATCATGCGCATGAGAAGCAGTTCACTCATCCCGAGGTCTTGACGCGCTAGGAGCGCTTTCCTAACTATTAGGTAAGCGAGTTGAATACTCATTCGAGGTATCGGGATCCTGAGCGAGGGAGCGCGATGACTGAACTGGAACGCCCGGAACGGTTGCAGATCATGCTGACGTCAGACGAGCTGGCTGCGCTGGAAAACTGGCGCTTCGACAAGCGTATGCCGAGCCGTTCGGCCGCGGTCAGGGAATTGCTGCGGCGCGGGCTTGCCTCGGACGGCTTCCTGACGGCGGAGCAAGGGGCGAAGTCGCAAGACTTCGGCATCCTGCCAACCGCCGGCGGCAACGGCATTTCCGAAAGCGGCAAGGAGTAGCGGGTCACCGCGCGTGAGCCGCTCCAGTCCTTTCAGGCTGCCGGTCGCCGCAACGCGGTGCCGGCCGGCCCAGCGGACCATAACTCTCGATTCAGAGGATGTTGGTCGTCACTTCGACGACGATCGCGGCACCTTCCAGGCTGCCATTGGTGACGTGCACGACACGCGATACCCGCAGATCCTGCGTGGTTCCATCGATCGACAGCGCAACGCTTTCGCCGATCCGCGGAACCGCCTGAAAAACCGCGTCCGTGGCCTCCGGCCGGTTGTCGATCGATATGCGGCAGTTGACGGTCATGAGATGTCTCCTGTGTCGGCCCGGTGGTCAACGCGGGGTCCGCGAAATGGTTTCAGGAGCCGGATGCAACTTGATGGCGCCCGGATCCGTAAAGCAGTAATTGCTCCATTGTTCATCGTAACGGAGCAACAGGGCTCGCCGGGGAGGGCGTTGGGGCTGCCCCGGCGAGCTTGATCCGCCTTGCCAGGGGCGTGGCATCACCGGGGTATGGAGACGAGTTTCGGCGCCCGCAATTCCCCGGCCATCCTTGCCGCCTGGAAAATTGTCATCAAAACCAGGATGGGCTCACCCTCGGTCGGGTTGATGGTCAGCACGACGCGGCCAAGCTCGTCGCTCATGCCGCAAGACCAGTCCTTGACGGCTATCACCTTTCTCGCGGCCATATGCCGTTCTCCTGCACGGGAGGTTCTCTGCCGGCTACGCCGTCTGGAGTTGGTCGACAGAACCTTCGCCTGACATTGCAACCAGCCGAAATGCGGCAAATGCGGCCAATATCATGAAAACCGCCGTGACGTTCAGGGACATCGTCGACGCAAGGACGCCCCCGTCAAAGCAACTCAGTTCCATGCGCTGTACCCCTTCAAGCCACTGACGGCCTGGATGATGATCCTGCTTCGAGTGAAATACAAGCGCGCGCTAATGTGCTGAAGCCGGCTGGCCAGTCTGCGCGCGGGTTCGAACCAGCCAAGCGCTTGGTTGCTGGTTCCCGCTCAAGGGCTCGAACCTCGATTCACGCCTTCAAAGGGCGCTGTCCTACCATTAGACGAAGCGGGAAAATGCACGTTGCGCCCCACCCCTAGCCGGTTCGCGCGCCGGGATCAACGCACTGCGGCGGCAAAGCCGATTGGAAGCGCGGTGTCAGTCCGGAAAGTTGGTGACAGGTTCCTCGCAGCGGTAGACCGGGCAGCTGCCGTCACGGGTCGGGACATAGGCCGACATCGGCACCTCCGGCCAGTCGCATTCGTTGCCGAACTGCCTGACATAGCGGTCATAGGTGTTGGGGCCTGTGGTCAGCACCACGGCATGGCGGCTTTGGAGCAGTTGCCGGAGCTGGTCGCAACTCATCGTGCGGGTGTCGGGCCTGGCTTCGGCGAGGCCGGTCGCGGCCAGCAGGATCGCTGCCGTCAAGGCAATTCGGCGCATTGGCATGGCTGTTCCTCGAATGGACATATCGGCCGAAACTTGCATCCCGCCGGGTGGTTCCGCAACCGCCGGCTCGCCGTCTGTGGCAGCGCAACCAAATGGTCCGTCGTGCATTGCTGGGGATGGATGGCAGGAAGCCCTACAAAACTCCGCAATGGCGGCCCGGAAGCGGGGATCGCGAGGCCATGTGCTGTTCCTTCTGCGGCGGGCGCGACCACAGCTACGAGGACTGTCCGCAAAGGAATCCCGACGCCGATGCAGTGCCCGTTGCGCCGCCCAACGGCGCTGGCTCCGAAAAAGCAGGCCGATAAGACGGACAGGGCGAAGCGGCCACCGGGCTTACAGCAGCTCGACTGGATCGGCATTTACGGCCGCAGAGGCATTGCCGAGATGGAGGGCCGGGCATTATCGTGACATGCGTGTCCGCGACCGCAAATGCGGAATGTTGCGCACCGACTGCAACCAAAATGCCCGGTCAGGCATTTCTGGCAGGAGGGGAATCCTCACGCATGCCCGGACGCTGGCGGGAGGCGGCAAGGTGGGGCCACGACGGGGCAATGACAGAATTGGCAAGCGTCGATAGCCTGCTCGAAATCACTGCCCACGCTCGGCTGGCGGCGATTGTCGATTCGTCCTTCGACGCCATCGTCAGCAAGGACCTGAACAGCATCATCACCAGTTGGAACGCGGCGGCGCAACGCATGTTCGGCTACACCGCCGAAGAGGCCGTCGGCCGCTCCGTGCTCATGCTCATCCCCGATCATCTCAAGGATGAAGAGACCGACATCATCAGCCGGGTTCGCAAGGGCGAACTCCTGGCCAGCTATGAGACGATCCGCCGGCGCAAGGATGGCGGCCTCATCGCCGTGTCGCTGACCATTTCGCCGATCAGGAACGCGTCCGGCGAGATCATCGGCGCATCGAAGATCGCCCGCGACATCACCGCCAGCAAGGAGAGCGAGCGCCGGATCAGGCTTTTGCTCCGCGAGGTGAACCATCGCGTCAAGAACCAGTTCGCGGTGATCCTCTCGATGATCCGGGAGACCAGCAAACGCTCGACCGATCCGCGCGAGTTCGAGGAGATGATCCGTTCCCGCATCATGGCGCTGTCGCGGTCGCACGATCTGCTGGTGAACTCGGAATGGGCCGGCGCCAGCCTCTTCGACCTTGCCCAGGAGCAGCTCAAGCCGTTCGGTCACGAGGCGCGGGTATCGCTTTCCGGACCGCTTTTGACCCTGCAGCCGAATGCCGTGCAAAATCTCGGCATGGCGTTTCATGAACTCGGCACCAACTCTTCCAAATATGGCGCGCTGGCGAGCGAGGCCGGGCGGCTGGAGATCACCTGGCGGATCGTCGAAGGCGCTTCGGACAAGCTGGAAATCCATCTGCTCTGGGACGAGACGATGCCGGTGCGTGAGGGAGAGCGGCCCGGGGGGCGGCAAGACGAAAGCACGCGCAAGGGTTTCGGCACCGTCGTCCTGCAACGGGTCGCGCCGCAATCGCTGAACGGCTTGGCGGTGCTGGATCGCAGCCCGGGCCATCTCAGCTGGTCGCTGACGGCGCCGCTGGATTCGATCATCGTTCCGCAGTTGGGCGCCGACCTGCCTGAAACCGAAACGTCCTGAGCCCATCAAAGGGAAGGCGAAGGTAATTCCGATCGCGGGGAGATGCCGTGACCGGTCTCACTGAAGAAGCCGGCCAGCAGATCGGCCGTCCGCGCCGGGTTCTCCTCGGGAAAGAAGTGTCCGCCCGGCATCGGCTGGCCGCGCACGTCGTCGGCCCAGCCGCGCCACAGCGCCAGTGGTCCGCCTTCGCCGGCATACCAATCCGCCAACGCGCCCTGACCGCTCCATAGCGCCAGCAGCGGGCAGCGGATGCGCCGGCCGGCTGCCTTGTCGGCATGGTCATGCTCGCGGTCGAGCGTGGCTGCCGCCCGATATTCCTCGCAGATGGCATGGGCGTGGGCAGGCGTACGCAGGGCCTCGACATAGGCCTGACGCACTTCGGCTGGAAACGCCGATGGCTGTGAGCCCCAGCCGTTGAGCGCATTGTCGACGATCGCCTCGGCGGCGCCGGACAGGATCTTTTCGGGCAATGGCTCGGGCTGCGCTAGCAGCGACCATGGCCAATAGCCCAGGGCCAGCCTGGCGTCGGCGCGGTCCCAGGCATCGGCGGTCGGCACGATGTCGAGGACGGCGAGCCTGTCGATGCTGCCCGGATGGTCGAGCGCCATGCGGTAGGCGACACGCCCGCCGCGATCATGGCCGGCGACCATGAAGCTGCTGAAACCCAGCTTCTCCATCAGCCTCACCAAATCGTCCGCCATGGCGCGCTTGGCATAGGGTGCGTGGTCCGGAGTGGACGCCGGACAGGAGCTGCCGCCATAGCCGCGCAAATCGGCGCAGACGACGCTGAACCGGCTGGCCAGAGCGGGCGCGATGTCGCGCCACATCAGATGCGTCTGCGGAAAGCCGTGCAGCAACAGCAATGGCGGCCCGGTCCCGGCACGCAGGCAGAATATGCCGGCATCGCCGGTGTCGATTTCCGCGCCTTGAAAACCTTCGAACATGACCGCCTCCGGCACGCGCAACGGCCGGCGAACGGGTTTGGTTGCAATGCCGCCCGGCGACGCGGCCAACCTTTTTCGTCGACAGGCGTTGTCCCTGTGAAGGGAAGGCCGCCGCAGGCGACCGTGAAAGAAAGAAGGAGGCAGGGATGAGAACTCTCGCCATCATGCCATTCGGCCTTATGCTGGCGCTGGCAGTGCCGGCCGCAGCCCAGCAGCAGAACGACAGCCAGGCGCCGCAGGCCGACAAATGCAGGGCTCAGACCGGGCAAGAGGCAAAACAGCAGCCTGAAAAGCAAGCCGATGACGGCAATTTGACCGCGAAGCTCAACGACTGCGGCGGCGTGCTGAAACCGCCCCCGACGGGAGACCAGGGCATGGCGGCGCCGGCCCCCGACGAAGGCAAGACGCCGGTGATCAAGCCGGGTGAAGTTCCACCCCAGCCGCCGAAGCAATAAACGCCGGCTCACTGGTATTATCGCACAAGCTAATGGAACCTCGTTTTCTCGGGAGCGTTTTCTCACGACTTGGAATTTGGAGAGATTATCGTGAGAGATATTGCAGCCACAGCCACGTTGCTTGCGTCGATCGCCATCGTGATTGCATTGATTCTTCTGGTGCCGAAGAGCTTTGGATTCGAAACCTCTCAGCCGATTGTCCAGGGCGAGCTTCCAACGAAATGACAAAGCAGGCGAGGCACGACGTCTGCTTCCTTTGACACCTACCGCACCAAGACGCCGGCGTGGCTGCAGAGCGCTGCGAAGGCTTCCTGCGCCTCGGCGGCGCCTGTCTGGGTTTCCAATGCGGCTTCGACCTTCTCGCGCGCCGCCTGGTAGAACGGGCCGCGCTTGGCCTGCGGCCAGTCGATCAGGATTTCGCTGGCATCCCTGAGCGTGGCGACGTCGCGGATCGTGTCCGAGCCATGCGGCTTGATCCGCATCGGTGTGGGCAAAATGAGCTCGGACATGTCCTGTTTTCCAACTACTGCAGGAGTTTTGCTTCGCGCGCGGCGTCGATCACCGCCCGCATCGCTTTTTCCGGCGGCGTCCAGCCATCCAGCGCATCGCGGCAGCTGCGCAACGCCGCCCGGTAGCGCCGTCCCTGACCAGCCGGCCAGTCGCCGAGGCATTCCAGGCCTTCCCAGGCGCTGCGGACGATGCGCTCGCGCTCAGGCGCGAATTTCAGCCTGATGGGGCGGGGAAACATCTTGTCGTTCAACGGTCGTCTCCATGATTGCCGCAAGTCGCCGGGCGACATGCGTGAGAGGCGACCGGTAACGTCGGCGACAGGGCAGGGTTCCCTTGCCCGGAGATCAAATCTCTGCGTCGATGTCCGACAGCGATCTCGGCGTCGGCGCTTCGGCGTTGTACGTGGCTGGGCGGTCATGCTCGAACTGTCCGGCGCCTGGCAAAGCGTGCAGCCAGGTCTCGCGCCTGGAGGTCCACAATTCATATTCGGGCACGAGATCGGTCGGCGCGATGTCGAGGCTGCCGATTGCCACCTCGGCCTCGTTGTCGTCGACCCAGGCGACGCGGCCGCCGCATGTCGGGCAAAAGCTGCGCGTGCCATAGGAGCTGACGAGGCCGGTGGTCTCGAAGGCCTCGCGCGGCCAGATGGCAAAGGCCGAATAGACCGAACCGCCGGCCTTGCGGCAATCCTTGCAATGGCACAGGCCGACGCGCAGCGGCGCGCCGTGAACCTCGAACTGCACGCCGCCGCACAGGCAGCTGCCGGTCCTGCGTATGGTGTCGGACATGACAACCTCCCTCAATGCGTGGCGCTGCGGGCCGGGTGGGACAGATGCTCGTCTGCCGTCTCGTTGGCCAGGATGAGAAACCGGGAAAAAGACATCCTGTTCACCGTACCACCAGGCCCGGTTGACGCGGCCCGCAGCGTCTTCAACGCCGCCCAGGCGAAATGGTTTCGGCTAGCCGCGGGCCGCCATATGGGCGTCGAGCTTCTTGCGCGAGGGTCCGTAGCGCTTGATGATGGTCTGTGCCTCGCTTGGCGGAATGCCGTATTTGCGGGCAAAGGCGGCAACCTCGTAGGGCTCTTCGCCCGAGACCTGCTTGCGGTCCTGTTTCGTCTTCGACTTGTCGTCAGCCATCTCAGGCCTCGCTTTCTGTTGTCGGGGAAACGCGCAACCTTCGGCGCCCGCGATCAACACGACATAACACAGATCGGCGCCGCCGGTTCCACCAGGCGACACGGCCAGGCTGCAACCGGCCTGTATCAGGCCGATGGCCGCATCGGGTCGGCGTCGGCAGCGTGGTCGCCGTCACATTCGGAGCATGCCGCGCTGAGGCCGGGGCAGCCGCGCCGGTGGGTGCCGGCAGGGCAACAATGGCCGTTGGAACTCGTCCAGCGCGGACATTGGAAGACCTGGCCAGCGCCGCCGCAGCCGCTGCATTCCAGCGTCGCCGACCCCACGCCACGAGGTATCGCCCCAAACCTGACGCTTGTTCGCAAATTTCAGCCCACCCAAAATTGCTGCACCGGCACACCGCTGCATTAGCCCCGGCTAACAATATCACATTCGTGATTACCAACAAGTTTCAATCGCGCGATGCGCCGGAAAGCTGTTCGGGCCGGCGTGTCGTCAGGCCGGCTTCAGCCGCATCGCGGCGAGATACATGAGTGCCGAGGCGGCCTGCCGGCGGTCCCAGCCGGCAGCCTCGACCTTGTGGAGCAGGGCATCGAGATGCGGAGCCAGCATATCCCTGCATTCCTGTTCGTAGGCGGTGCTCATCGCCGGATGCCGCGGTGCGCCGATGGTCAATGCCTTGGCCATGTCCGTTCCCCCTTTGAGGGAGCAACACTATACCGTCGGCCGGCAAACCGAAGATCGCTCCTTGCCGTCGGTGTGAGGCTTCGAAGCCTGCTTCGACCCGCGGCAAGCGCCCTGTCGAGAAAAATTGGCCTGGTGTGTCGGATCTGGCGTCCGTCGCGCGTCCTAGGAGCGAGCAACCTGCAAAGCTGGAGAACGAGCATGTCGTCGCAAATCACTCAATCGCCGTGGCAGACCGCGGCCCTTCTCATCGCCCGGCTGATCTTCGCCGGCGTCTTCCTGATGGCGGTGACGTTCAAATTCATGGGCATGGCGGCCACCGCCGGCTATATCGCCGCCGCCGGCTTTCCGTTTCCGCTGTTCCTGGCCTGGTGCGCGGCGATCCTGGAAGTCGCGCTGGTGCTGTGCTTCCTGACCGGCGCCTTCTTCACGCAGGCGGCCCTTGTCGCCGCCGCCTATGTGCTGTTCCTGGCCCTTGCCTTCCACGGACCCAGCCACTGGGCCGGCAACCAGGCCGAGTTCGGCTTCTTCATCGACCATTTTTCGTTCCTGGCCGGACTGCTGTTTGCGGCGGTGCATGGACCGGGCAAGGTGCTTTCGCTCAATTTGGGATGGCCGGGCAGGGCTTGAGGCGAGGGCAGTGGGCCACCGCGGACGCATGCCGGCCCGCCGGCACCGTTCACAGCTGGTCGTTGTAGGGTTCCTTTATCTTGCCGACCATGCGGGCCAGCTTTGAGAAGGACGGCAGCTCCGCCTCCGGCTGGCACTGGTTGGCGAGTTCCAGCAGCCGGATCGGAAAGTTGACGGCGTCGCGGCTGGATGCGGACATGCCTTCGGATCGTTCCTCGTTGGTTTCGCCGGCCTCGGTCTTGCGCAGGGCCAGGTCGATTTCCTCCGCCGTCAGCACCCCCTTTTGAACCAGGAGACGATTGATCGAGGCGACGGCCATCAACAGGCCTTCGAGTTGCAGGTTGGCGACATTCATGGCGATTGCTCCCGTGGCTGGGGTTGAAACGCACGAGCGGCATTTCCGCTCCAGAAAGGCTGCGGGCGAACGCCTATTCCTGCGTCAGCCGTTCGCCATATTCGCGCCACAGCGCCTTGACCTCCAGGTTGCCGAGGCTGCCGATCGAAACATCCCCACAGCTGATGGCGACGGCGCCGACGTCGTATTGGGGGTAGGCGTTGGCGACGAAACGGATGGCTTCGCCCAGCGAACGCACGCGGATGACTGGATCGGCCTGACCCTGGCCGGTGCTGCACACGCCGGAAACCGTGGCTGGTGCATGCCGCATCCTGAACACGGATGCCATGGCTGGTCTGTCCATCGTCCTCTCCCACAAGGCCGTGCGACGGGAATCATTCCATGAGCTTCGACGAATGATTTCACACCTGCCGGCTTATGACCAGCCGCCGGCAAAAGCAGGGTTTTACGCGCTTTGCCAGCGTCGCTCAGCGCGGGAGTTTCGACCAGACTAGGAATTTTTTCTCAGAAAGTGGTTGACGGGGTGAGTGCAGCTATGCTACATTTTTGCCCATGGTGCTGAGTTGCGCCAACGACCCGCCGCCGAGGCGGGTTTTTTGTTTCTGGGCTAGACATGTCGGCGGGACAGAGGGGGGCGCCAAGGAATGCCATCCTTCGCCCGATGACTCATTTCGCAATCCGAGAGACGACCCATGACCCGCTACGCCACCATCATCACCGATGCTGACGGCCAGGAAATCGTCAGCGCCATCGGCGAATTCGAAGGCGCCGCACCGCAGCCACGCCTGGGGCGTGTCGAGCAGGTCGCACCCGGCATAAAGATCGGCATGGTGCGGGATGCGGCCGGCGGCTTTTGTTTTCCGCAGGCCGGCATTGCCGGACCCCTTGTCGGTCTCGTCATGGCGCGGCTCAAGGCGCGGGCCGGTGCGGCAAAGCCTGTCGGTGCGGCGAATCCCGCCCAGGTGACAGGGCCGAAGCGCGCCAAGAAGGCAAAGAGGAAAACGGTTCGCTCGAAGAAGCGAGCCAGCCGGCCCGGACCGGCGGCGCCCAAGGCCGAAATGGTTTTCGCTGCCGGTGCCAGCGCCATGGACCAGGTCCATGACTGATAAAACCGCAACCGGGCCGACGCGCCGCAAGCCGGCGAGACGCAGGTCCGCCGCCAAACCGGCCGCGACACAGAAGCCGCGCCGCAAACGCGCCAAGAAAACACTGGGCGACGATTTCCTGGCCGCCGTGCGGGCCGATTTTCGCACACATGGCGCCGGCGTCATCGCCGAGGTGCGGGCCGACAAGCCGGATCAATATCTGAAGATCGTGCTGTCGGTGCTGCCCAAGGATTTCGATGCCAAGATCAACCAAATGGACGGCCTGAGCGATGACGAAATCCGCAGCCGCATCCGCGCCCTCGAGGCCGTCGTCAAGCCGTTCCTCGAAGAGGCCGGTGATGTCCGTGAAGACGGAATATCTGGCGCTGCTGACGGAACTGGACAGACGGCGCCGGACCAATCAACTGGCGGCCTATAGACCGTATCAGCGCCAGGCCGAGTTTCATGCAGCGGGCGCCCAGAACCGCGAGCGCCTGTTCATGGCCGGCAACCAGCTCGGCAAGACCAGGGCAGGGGGCGCCGAATGGGCCATGCACCTGACCGGCCGTTATCCCCGGTGGTGGCAAGGCAAGGTGTTTGACTCTGCTGTCAGGCTGTGGGCGGCCGGCGTCACCGGCGAAGGCACGCGTGACAATCCGCAGCGCGTGCTGGTCGGTCCGCCGCAGCAGCAGGCGGCCTGGGGCACCGGCATGATCCCGGCCGACGCCATTGTGCAGACCTTCATGGGCCGCGGCGCACCGGGCGCGCTCGACAGCGTCGTGGTGCGCTGGGGCGGCGGCGGCGACGTGCAGGCCGATGAATCGGTGCTGTCGTTCAAGAGTTTCGAGAAGGGCCGCGAGAAATGGCAGGGCGAGACTTTACACGGCGTCTGGTTCGACGAGGAACCGCCGCTCGACATCTATTCCGAGGGCCTGACCCGCACCAATGCAACGGGCGGGATTACGATCGTGACGTTTACGCCCCTTCTGGGGATGTCGGATGTGGTGCTGTTGTTTCTTTCGGCGGCGCAAGTGGAGGGGATGGCGAAGGGGTGATGCGCCCGACTTCTCCCACAAGGGAGAAGAACCGTCGCGTTGATCCGAAAAACACCATCCGAACAATACGGTACAGTCGGCATCTCCCAGGCTGATTCAGGACCCCTCATGTCCCGACCCGTCACCTTCATGACCATCGACGATGCCGCGCACTGCACGCCGCAGGAGCGGGCCGCAACCATTGCGGCTCGCTCGCTTTCTGAAATTGCACCCGTCAGGCAAGGAACTACCGTGTCAACATGTTGTTGGAAGACAAGCCCAGGCCCCGGTTTCGGTATTCACCCAGCATTTGTAGCACTGCACAGCGCCAAGGGTCTTCTCCTCCGCCCTCAGCATGATCGCTGGCTCGCTGCCGGACGAGACGTCCGGGATTCCATTCTTCCATTTCACCAAAAATTCGCGGCCGTCGACTTGCATGATGACGTCGCCATCGCCACTTGCCGGACGCGGTGGTGTATTCAACAGCATTACGGATGTGTTGCTCTGCATTTTTTTCATCTGTCGTACTCCAATGGGTTGCAGGAAATTTCTGTCGGTTCACAAGAAAGGCCATAGGTTGGCATTTGACTGGTGTCGCGCTTGGCGGTTGCCGAGCGTCATGCTGCGGTCCTCCTTTCTGGTGTGTCTTTTGCGATACCCAGCGTGATGCCAGCGTGAATTGCACCGGTACGCCCCGTCAAAGGTCGCAATGAATCGATGAGGTGCGGCGACAATGGTCGAACCGCGCAGAGGGAAATACGCCATGTCCCGACACGTCACCTTCATGACCATCGACGATGCCGCGCACTACACGCCGCAGGAGCGGGCGGCGATCGTCGCTGCCTATCCGGCGCATGAGCGCGAGGCACGCGCCCGCGGCATTCCGGTGCTGGGTTCGGGCCGCATCTTCCCGGTGGCCGAGGCGCTGATCGCCTGCGAGCCGTTCCGGCTGCCGCGCTACTGGCCAAGGCTCGGCGCGCTCGATTTCGGCTGGGACCATCCTTCGGCCGCGGTCGAACTCGCCTGGGATACGGAGGCTGATGTCGTCTATGTCACTAAGGCGGCGCGGGCCTCGCAGCAGACGCCGGCGATGCAGACGCTGACCTTGAAACCATGGGGCGAATGGCTGCCCTTCGCCTGGCCGCGCGACGGCCGCCGAGAGACGCTGGAAGGGGCAGGGGTGGCGCTCGCCCGGCAGTATTCGGCGCATGGGCTCAACATGCTGTCGCGTCACGCGCAATTTTCGGACGGTTCGGTCTCGGTCGAGGCCGGGCTGATGGAGATGCTCGACCGCATGCAGTCCGGCCGCTTCAAGGTGTTTTCCACGCTTGCCGACTGGTTCGAGGAGTTTCGGCTGTTTCATCGCAAGGACGGTCAGGTGGTGAAGCTGCGGGATGATTTGATGGCAGCGACGCGCTACGGCGTGATGATGCTGCGCGAGGCGGTGGTGGATCCGGCGGAGTTCAAGGCGGCGCGACGGGCGGCGGAGCAGAGCGATCCGCTGGGGGCGTTTCGGTGATTGAGTTCGTGCGGCGCTTGGGCGAAGTGTGCCGGTTGTTAGATCGCGTCTGGGAACACCGCCTGTTCGGCATGTTCGACAAGTTCAAGAGCCTGTCGCCTCCTCGACAACGTTTCGTGATACTCTTGGGCTTCGATATCCTTGAAGAATGGCGCATTTGGTGCAAGGCGTTTCACCGCAGCTTCCACATCGTCAAGAGAAGTCCTGAAGAACTCCTTTCGATAATTCTGGGCATTCACCCGCGTCGGCTCAAACTCTCCGTGAAGCGCACGCTCCAACGTCGGGGCATCGTCGCTGTAGATGATCGCATGGGTATCGAAAACAAATGGGACGCTTGCATCGCCAAGCTCCCGGACGCGATCCAGGGGGTCTAGTCTCCGCGTGAGCCCTATTTTCACGACATCGCCGCCGAAGGAACCTATATTCGAGATGATATAAACGTATCCCGAGCGCGTCTTCTCTGCCATGGCTTGCGCTCTTTCGACTTTCGCATGCGCCGCCGCTAGGTCTTGTTCGAGCAGTTTGATTTGATCGGCGAAGGCATCGAGCTTTGGTCCCACTATTTTCGCAGCCTCAATCTTCGCCTTGTCAAGCAAGCGCTGATAATGCTCTTCCTCCTCTTGCGCCTGCTCCATATCACGGATTAATCGTTGCTCTTCGCGGGCGAGGCGCGCAGCTTCGGCTCTCTCCTCCTTTTCGGCTTTCAATTTCTCGCGATGCTCGTGCGCGAGGTAAAGTTCTCTAAGCTTGAGCTTGACGAAGTCATCGGTGACGAAAATAGAGTTGGACGCGTTGTGCTTGTCAATTTGAGCCTGGGCATTTTGGATGCGTTTTTCCATAGCATTGACGTTGTTCCAGCGCGTATTGGCGATCGCGGCATCGCATTCATTGTTGAAAGCTCTTAGCGTCAACCGAATGTTACGGCGGGTCATCGTCTGGCCCTTCGCAGAGCTGCCATCTACCTGCCATTGAGTGGTGCAGATTACAGCCCTTTCGGCTGATATCATAGCTTTCTGCTGCTCACGCGCCGCCAAGATCGCGGCCTTGTATTCCTCGCTGTCCGTGAAATCGAAGTGTGGCTCGTAGACACCCATTTCGGCGAACGCCAACTTGTCGTCGAAGACCGCAACTTCTCTGAGCAATCGGTCAAAGATCGCCTTCTTATCGGAATAGTCTGAGCGCAAGTTCGCGATCCTGTCCTCCTGAAATTGCGCATCTCCAGTCAGGCGTGCTACCTCGGCTTCTATGTTCAATATCGGCTCGTACTTAGTTTCCAAGCGTTGGATGTGCTCCGCGAGCAAAGTCTGGTTCTCCAACGCAGTCTTCCGTTCCTTCCTCATTTGAAAAAACTGCCAAATGGCAATTATCAATAGGCCAGGGCAGATTGCTACAATTACTAAAAACACACTGACTAGCATGTAAATGCTCCCCACCCTGTTGTTCTCACCCGCGCGATGGTCGCGCAATAGTAGAAACCAATCAATTGCTTTGTCAGAAAAAGATTGAACTGGTTAGCGCCCCTCGTGGCGATCTTCTAATCGCGTCTTGCCGCTGGACGCTAATCGCCCCTGCGCCCGACGCTGAGGGCCGACATTCGCCCCGACTATTTCTCGAGAGAGTTCAGGGCGGGGCGGCGAATTACGGTGACAGTGCACTTTTATCGGTCGCACCACCGCAATTCGAATTGACGCCGTGGGTTACTCCACGATCTTCCAGTAAGAATCCTTGCGGATCACCTTGCCGTCGCGAAACGTGTAGAAATCACAGCCCCGGACTTGCTTTTTTACACCCTCGCGGGTGGTGCCGGTGAGGGTCCATTTCGACATGCCGGTGTTGGCAGCCTCGTCGGCAAAATGCTGTCCGTTGCCGTAGTGGACATCGGGCAGGCCTTCGAAGCGTGTCGCCAGCGCGTCCCGTACGTTGCGCTTGCCCTCGCAGCGCGTTCCCCAGGGCTCGGCTCCCCTCGGCATCTCCAGGACGCAGTCGTCGGCAAAGAACGCCATGATGCGATCGAGATCGTGCGCGTTGAAGGCTTCGCATAGCTCCGTCAGTGTCGCTCGAATGTCCATTCGCCCGTCTCCTGGATAGCCGTCGGTGTCTGAAGTAGGTCACTGGCGACGGGGCCGGTCAAGTGCGCAGGCCGCCGAGACGCCGCTCCAAGACCGTGACGACGTCGCCTGCCGGTTTGACCAACGGTCCGGCACGATTGGCCATGCCGTGATCTCCAGCGAAGCGCCCCTGTGGCAGGAAACAAACCGATGGCAACCATACCTCTCTCCATAGCGCGGCGCCGGCTCGATGCTGGCAACGCTGTCCAGTACTCCCAGGGATCGCCAGTCGGTGGCGCCATGCAGGGGCTTGGCGACCAGCTTTCCGCTGTCGCCGAGCGCTACCAGCAGATGAAGGATCAGCAGGAGGTGTTCGACGCAGAGCTGGCGCGGCGGCGGTTCAACGGACGGATCGCGCAGGCGGAAGACGAGGCGGCAGCGAATGCGCCGCCCGACGGCGCCGGCCTGTATGAGGCCATGTACGGCCAGGTCGACCCGCGTAACGGCCAGGTGGTCAAATCAGGCCTGTTCGACACGCTGTTCGATGATGCCTTGCCTGGCCTGCCCGAGAGCCAGCGCGCCAACTTCGCCAGGCAGAAGGAGGCGATGCGCGCGGTTGGCGCGCGGCGCATGGCGCGGCGGCAGCTTCAGCGGCGCGACGACTATGAACTGACCGAGTGGACCAAGGTCGACAACATCTCCACCAGTTCCATTGCACAAAGCGACCCGAACGATACCGCGAACTTCGAAGTGATCCGGCAGAACGGCTTTGACCTGATCTCCAAGATTGGCAACCCGCTTATTAGGCAAACGGCTGAGCTTGCTTGGCGCAGCAACACGGCCAAGGCGCTGGTCCAGGCGATGATCGCTCAGGACCCGAAGCGGGCCGCCGAGATGCTGGGCACGGCGCAAGTTGGGGTGCGGACCAAGGACGATATGGCTGAGGCTATTGGTGACCCGCACGCAAACACCACAAGCTCTGCGGCGTCAAAAGGCGACCGGCTCGGCAAGCCTACGCCGGAGGAGCGAGTAGCGCAGATCGTTCGGGATGACATTTCGGCTGCAGATCGACCAGCCTTGGCCGATCAGGCCCGAGCCGCAGATGCCGCGCGGCAGATCGAGACGCGCACGAGTCTCGGTCTTGCCGAGCAAAACGCTCCCGCTATCATCAGCGACACTGGCACCTATTCCGGCCTGATGCCGACCCCAGAGCAGTTCGTCGCTCTCTACGGCGCTCCCGAAGGTGTCAGGCGCTTCCAGGCCTTCAATCGAGCGATCGACGTCAGTCGGCAGTTTTACAGCATGCGCGGCATGTCGAACGAGACCGTGCAGACCAAGATCAGGGATGCTGCTCCTAAAGAGGGCAGCACGAAGCTGGAGGAAGACAAAGCGCATCATGAGGCTATCGCCACGGCCGCGGAACTGACGTTCAAAGCGAGGCAAGACGATCCGGGCGGCTATGTTCGCAAGATTTTCGCGACGCTGGATGCTGCGTGGAACAATCTGTCGAAGCCGGAAGACTATCAGGCGGCGATCATCGGCTCGATCGCCGCTCAACAGCAGTTGGGCCTGGAGAAGATCCAGCCTCTGCCGAATTCCGTGGCGGAAGGGATTGCCGACACGCTCCGCGATCAGAACCGACCGTCACAAGAGACGGGCGTGGCATTGCGCAATGTGCTCATAGCAACGCCTCCTGAGCAACGCCCAGCAGTACTCGATCACTTGCTTCAGGCCAGCGTATTCGGGGTGGCCGACAATATGGCGGCCAGGTCGCGTCAGGTGATGGAAGAGCCGCTGGCCGACGGCAGGGAGCCACTAAATCAACGAGGTGGCGGTCAGGCCTTAGGCTTATCCGACATCGCTAACAGAATTGTGCCTACTTATGGCAACTACGGCGGACCGGGCTGGACTGGCGGGGCTTGGCGTGGCGATTTCAAAATGCCACCGGCTGATATTCAGGACGGCTTCTATAAGCAGCATGATACGGACTATCGTGACGCGATCACTTTAGATGATAAAATCGCAGCTGATAAGAAGCTTGTGGTATCTTTGAGAGCATATCTCAAAAATGGAGTTTACTTGAAAGACCCGGGCTTGGGAACTGATAGAGCGCGCGATGAGGCGGTAAGATATGCTATGAACGCAACGATAGTTTTTGAGCGTAAAATTGCTGCCTACGTGGCGATTCGCGACGAAGCACAAAAGGCTTACGACGATGCACAGTCAGCTGTCGGACGGGCGCATTTCGAGAATACGATGTCGTTTGGCGATTGGTAAATCACTGAATGCTATATCCATCATCCGACCTTGCAGCGAATCTTTCTCACAATAAGCCTTGAGATTCCGATGTTATTTTTCACCATTTTCGGAGTTATAGCGCTGTCACTCGCGATCGCCATGGGGATAGCTGCTGTTAAATCTAGAGATATCAGCCAACAGAAGCGAGTGGCGCTTATTTTTTGCGCCGCACTGCTTAGTGTTCCCGGATTATTTGCTGTGTATATGATGCTTATATTTGTAGTGGTTTTGTTTCAGTAGGAACCAACGGGATGCGTCTGCTTTTCGGCTGATCCGAGATTATGCCGCGACTTCCAAGCGTCGTGGCGATGAATAAACCCCGGACAGCGGCATTCTTCAACAACCGTCACGGCTGGCGTCCCAAGTCCTTGCGAACGCCGCTTCGCCACAGCAGGACGAAGGGCCAGGCATGCACCCTCGCATCATCCCCGCAACCTTGCGCGATCTCAGTTACATCGCAGCCAATTTGCGCCCTGAGGACCGGGCCGAGATCGACTGCCAGCTCGATCATTGGTCGCCGGCACTGCTGGCGCTGACGGCGCTGCAGGGGTTTGCCTATGTCGCCGAGCTGGACGGCAATCCGGAGGCCGGCTTTGGCGCTGCCGAACAGCGCGGCGGGTTGTGGATCGCCTGGAGCTGGGGCACGCGCCGCATGAGGCGCTGCGTGCCTGGGATCACCGACTTCTTTCACGCCGTGCTTGGGCCTCAGGTCGCGGCGCGGGGCGCCTGGCGTGTCGAGGCCCGCGCCTTGGCCGCCAATGAACTGGCGCTGCGCTGGCTTGGCCGGCTCGGCGCGACGCAACGCTGCCTGTTGCCGGGTTACGGCCGCAACGGCGAAGACTTTTTCCTCTACGACTGGACAAGAACCTCTAATTTTGGAGAAGGCTGGAACCATGTGCCTGTTGCAAAAACCACCGGAACTGAAGCCGCTGCCGCCGGTACCGACCGCGCAGGACAAGGACGTGCAGGCACGGGAAGCCGCGCTGCGTGCTGAGCTCGAACAGCGGAACGGCACCGCCGGCACCATCAAGACCGACCTCGCGCCAGGCAGCCTCACCGGCCAGCGCCGCGTGCTGCTGGGGCTTTGACCATGACCGCGATGAAACGCAGTTTCAGGAAGCGCGTGTGGGACTGGTGGGTTTGGCGACGGCATGCGCGGGTGATGAAAAGGCGGGGTAATTAGCCGATCTCCCCCCCTCGTGGGGGAGATTGGCAGCTTCGCCGCCGCTCTTCTTAACCCTTCTTCGCGAACGCCCAGACCATCAGCGGGTATTCCTCGTCGTTGCTCAAATCCCGCCACAGGCCGTAGGCGCGGACGGGGCCGCCGATATGGGCCTTGGCGCAGGCCTTGTTGCCCCAGCCGTGCACCTTGACGTTGGCTTCCGCGAAGCCGCCCTCGACCATCAGCTGCTTGAGGCCGGCGGGCGTCCACCGGTTGTAGTCATGCGGCCTGGCGTGGACGCGAAACAGGAAAGGCGTCGCCACCATTGCCCAACCGCCGGGCCTCGTCATGGCGTGGATGTTTTCCACCGCCGCCTGCGGCCGTTGCACATGTTCCAGCACTTGGTCGGCGATGACGATGGAATATTGCTCGTCGGTGCGGTTCCTGCAGATGTCGAATGCGGGGAAATCGACCGAGCGGTAATTGGGGCACATCGCCCGCCAGGTGCGGTTCCAGCCGGGCGAGATCTCGATCACGTCGGCGGCCTTGCGGTTGCCGGCTTCGAGAAAGAGGCTGAACGCCTCGATCTGGCGGATGCGCAGCCAGTTGCGGGAATCGTAACCGATGAGCCGTTTCACGGCGCGTTTGCTTTGGCTCTTCAGGGCGGCAAGGCTTGTCGTCACATCGACCTCCTCCAAAACCCACCGCGAGCAAGTTCGTAGCACCGCCAAGTGGGCAAAAGATGACAGGGGCGCGACATCGACGCTGCCGATCTCCTCCCGTGTGGGGG
>NZ_RZQP01000084.1:0-23570 GCF_003998165.1 Mesorhizobium sp. M7A.F.Ca.US.007.01.2.1
GTCGATGGCGCGTCGAAGAAAGTGCTTGGCGCCCACATATTGGGGCCGGATGCCGGCGAGATGGCGCAGCTTCTCGGCATCCCGCTGAAGGCCGGCCTGACCAAGGACGATTTCGACCGTACGATGGCCGTGCATCCGACAGCGGCGGAAGAACTGGTCACCATGTACAAGCCGACCTATCGCGTGAAGGACGGCGAGCGGGTCGATTGACGGCAAAGCCGGGTTGAGGAACTCCGCCGCGGCAAGGACATGCCACGGCGGAGATGGTTGCTACAGCAGCGTGCCGCGCAGGATCACCAGCGCCACCGAGAAATAGATCACCAGCCCGGTGACATCGACCAGCGTGGCAACGAACGGCGCCGATGCGCTGGCCGGATCGAAGCCGATGCGCTTCAAGGCGAACGGCAGCATCGACCCCGACAGCGAACCGAAGGTGACGATGCCGACCAGTGCAGCACCCACCGTGGTGGCGATCAGCGGCCAGTGCGGGCCATAGTCGTAGAAGCCCATATACTGCCAGAGCGCGATGCGGCAGACGCCGACCACGCCGAGCATGGCGCCCAGCACCAGGCCGGTGGGCAGCTCGCGCAGCGCCACCCGCCACCAGTCGCCAAGACCGATCTCGCGCAACGCCAGCGCGCGGATGACCAGCGAGGTCGCCTGCGAGCCGGAATTGCCGCCGGAGCTCATGATCAGCGGGATGAACAGCGTCAGCACGATCGCCTTCTCCAGCTCGCCCTCATAGCTCTGCATGGCGTTGGCCGTCAGCATCTCCGAGATGAACAGCGCGCACAGCCAGCCGCCGCGTTTCCTGATCATGGCGAGGAAGCTCATCTTCATGTACGGCTCGTCCAGCGCCTCCATACCGCCGAAACGGTGCACGTCCTCGGTCGTCTCCGCGATCATCGTGTCGATGATGTCGTCGATGGTGACGATGCCGAGGATCTTGCCATGGTCGACGACCGGAACGGCGAGCAGATCGTATTTGGAGATCGTCTGCGCCAGCGTTTCGCGATCGGTCAGCGGGCCGACCGTCACCGGAAGATGATCCGGCGCCACCGTCATGATCGAATCGTCCGGCTCACCGGTGATCAGCCGGCGCAGGCCCGTCGAGCGCACAAGCAGGTGCGTTTGCGGATCGACGATATAGATCGCATAGACGGTCTCGCGCGTCCGCTCCACCTTGCGGATGTAGTCGAGCGTTTGCCCGACGCTCCAGTCCGAGGGCACGCTGACGAACTCCGTCGTCATGATCGATGCGGCACTGCCTTCGGGATAGCCGAGGATGGAGAGCAGCGTTGCGCGCAGCGGCGGCGCAAGTCCGCCGAGCAGCTCGGAACGCGCCGGCTCGTCGAGCTCGCGCAAAATGTCGGCTGCCCGGTCGACCGACATGGCGGTGAGCAGCTTGCCCGCCTTGGCGCGCGGCAGCGCCTCCATGAGTTCCGACGCGCCGTCGAGTTCCGGCTGATCGAAGATCTCGACCAGACGTTCGAACGTCACTTCACAGAGCAGTTCCGTCGCGGTCTCTCGAGGCTCCCTGTTCAGGGCCTCGACAATGTCGGCGACGTGATCGTTGGCTAGGATACGGGCAATCGCGACGGCCTCGTCGCTTGCCACCGTGGTAAATTCGTTCATGGCTCACTCCTTGCCGTCCGGCAGGACATGAACCATGTGAGGTCACGTCAGGGCGGACGGCTGTTGCGTTCGACTGTGACTGTCGCCAGGCATGGCGCGGTGACCTTTCTGCTTGCGGGTTCGCGTTTGATTGTCTGCAAGGGGGCGCAACATAGGAGCGCGCCTTGCCGTGTCAATCGCGGTGAGGAGGGAAAATGCCGACGAGCGGGCAAGATCGCGAGACTGTGATCACCGGCCGCCGTTCGACCAGGCAGACCAGGGCGGAATAACCGTTATTTCTGCTTCAGCCGGCGCGAGAAGCGCAGCCACTTGTCCTCGACCGGCCTTGGGACCGGCCTTGGCTGCACGAGAATGGTGGTGAGTTCGGCGGGCAGGGTCGGAACCAGCGGCTTCTTGGTGGCGACGCCGTCGGCGATCGCGACGATGCTGTGATAGAATTCGCTGCCCGTCATCGATCTCGGCGCCACCGCCTCGTGCATGACGGAGATCACCGTGACATCTGGGCAGTTGTCCTTGATGGCCTGGTGGAAGGCGACCTTGCCATCGGGGTCGAGCGCGCCGGTCGCCTCGTCGAGGAACAGCAATCCCGGCTGCTGCAGCACGATGCGGGCCACCACCAGCTTCTGTTTCTGGCCGCCCGACAGAACCTGGTCCCAGCTTTTGCCTTCGCGGCTTTCGCCGGCCATGTGCTCGATGAAGTCGCCGAGCCCCGCCTTGTGCAGCGCCGACGCCACCTGCGCATCGCCATGGTCGTGCTCGGAGCCGGGCAGGCAGACCAACTGTTTCAGCGACACAGGCTGCAGCTTGACCTCCTGGGCGGCATAGAAACTCTTGACGCCCTCGGGGAAGACGATGGTGCCGCGGCCATAGGGCCACAGGCCGTTGATCGCCTTGATCAGCGAGGTCTTGCCGCAACCGGACTCGCCTTTCAGGAAAGTCCATTCGCCGCGCCGGAAGCGCAGATTGGCGGCGCTGAGAAAGGGCGTCGCGTCCTCGCCCTGATGCGCCAGTTCGAGCTTCTGGATGGTCAGGCCGAAAACCGGGTTCTGGCTGGCATAGTGGAAGTCGGAGCGGCCGGTCTGGCTGTAGAATTCCTGCGGATGCTGGACATTCTCGATCGCATTGGCCAGCTCGGTGACACGCTGGCTGTTGGCGCGCAACGTGGCGATGGCGGGCATGACGTGGATGAACCACGAACACTGGCCGATCAGCGAATTGACCAGCTCGGAGCCGGTTATGTAGCCCTTGAGGTCGAGACCGTTGTGGATGAACGGCACCAGGCCCGGTCCGTAGGCGACAATGCGGGCACCGATGAAATTGTAGATCAGCTCGAACGACATGTAGACGGTGTTGACGATGTTCAGCCGCGTCCAGGTGCCGTCGATGTCGACATAAAGCCGGCCATGCATGGTCCTTTGCACGCCTTCGCCCTGAGACGCCGCGACGTGGAAGGACCGCCGCAGGAATGTCGTCAGCTCGCCGCGATAGCTGCCCTCGGCCTGCTGCATCCTGACGTTGAGGCGCTCGAGCAGGCCGCCGAGCTTGACCGCGATCCAAGTGTTCAGCGGCACGTAGGTGGCGACGGCCAGGAAGGCGAGGATGGCGCTGCCATAGCTGCCGAGGAATTCCAGCCCCTTCACCTCGACGGAGTTTTCGAGCAGCTTCTGGCCGACGAAATAGAGCGATGTGGCAACGCCAAGCACACCCATGGCGAGCCCGATGGCGCCACCGGTCATGTCCTTGATGGATTCCTGGACGCGCTGGTCGATGTTGTCGGGGGCCGGTGCGCCGCTGCCGGTCGACGCGTGCTGGGCATGGAAATGCGTATGATTGCCGTCCAGCAGCGCTTCATTGAAGCGGCTGTCCAGCCAACCGCGCCATTTGCGGTGCAACGTCGCCGAGACAAGGTTGCGGATGCCGGTGAAGCCAGCGTCCTTGAGTACGACCAGCAGCACGAGGACGCCGGCATTGACCAAAAGCGAGCGAAGCGGCGTGGTGTTGGCGGCGTCATGGAAGAAGGCGATGGAATTGACCAGTTCGCCCGAGGCTTCGGCGAACCAGACACCGGCCTTGCTGGACAGCGCCGTGAGCAGCGCGATCACCAGCGTCAGCGTCCAGGCTTCCTTCCAGCGGTCGGAAACCCAGTAGGCCCGCATCAGGCCCCAGAAGCTGCGCATCGACGACACCGGCGTCAGAAGCGATCGCCCTGCGGCATCGCGAGGTGTTTTTTCCGGTACTGACTCTTGCGATGGTCTACCGACCCGAATCACTATCCCGCCCAAACCTTTTTTCTTTTGTTACGGATGGTAACACCAATTGATCATTTTCCATTAATTTAAAACCGGGCCGACCGGATTGCCCCGGCAGCCGTTGCCGTGAGGCAACAGATTACATGCTGAAATATAGCGACAACGGTTGGCAAAAAGCCAGATATTGCTTTTAATTTCAATCGCTTGATCTATCGAGTCGTGACGCTGGTGCGGCTTCCCTTAGGGAAGGCTTTCACACGGTTTCGTGAACTCGAAATCGTGTCGAGCGATCGGTTTTCTCACTGCGGACGGCCCAGAGAGCTCGAAAATCTGCGGCTCGTGACTCGCCAGGATTGCCGTGGTCGTCCCTGCCGGGGGCAGGAATTGACGGGAGAATCGATCGAGCGGCGCGTTCCGTCTTGTCGGGTCAGACAAGGGACTGCGTTTGACAATTCATCCGCTTGGAATTGAACCTTGCCCGGCATCGTCGACACTCATGCATGTCCGGTTCTCCAATAAGGAAGCTCCCAATGCTTGCACGCGCGGCCGCAATCCTGTCCCTCTTTGCCTTTGTACCTTTGGCGCATGCCGGCGAGCAAAGCATTCCGGCCAGCGCCGAGGGCCAGATCGAGTTCAACACGCCGTCCGGCAACATCGGCTGCATCTACACGCCCAAAGGCGGCACCGGCACCTATGAGCCGAGGGATGGCGGCCCGGAACTGAGCTGCTCGCGCGTCGAGCCGAGCTACCTTACGATTATCCTGGGTCCGAAGGGGCCAGCAACGCTGATCAAGAACCCAGGCGAGCAGGGCTGCTGCAGCGATGTCGATAAGCTTGGCTACGGCAACAGCTGGAGCGCCGGGCCGTTCTCGTGCCAGTCGTCAACCAAGGGACTGACCTGCACGGCCACGAACGGCCATGGATTTTTCATCAGCAAGGCCAAGGCGACGGCGAAGTAACGTCTGCCGCTGTCGCGGAGAGGAGAGGCCGGCCGGCCTCAGCCGGCCTTGTCCAGTTCGCCGCGCGCCTTGGCGGCCGCCACCTGGCGAATGGCATCGGCCAGCGTATCGGCATCCTGCGCGCCCATGACGGCGTATTTGTCCTCGAGCAGGAAGCACGGCACACCAGAAATGCCCATGCGCGACGCGGTGGCGATCTCGGTGCGCACCGCCTCGACATCGGCCTCGGTCGGCAAAAGCGAGGCGACCACGGACGCATCCATGCCAGCCTCGCGCGCGGCTTCGACCAGCACGGCATGGTCGCCGATGTCAGCGCCTTCCTCGAAATTCAGCTGGAACAGCCGCCGTACAAGCCTGTTCTGAATGGCTTCGCCGGCGGCCCCTGCCCAGCGGATCAGCCGGTGCGCATCCAGCGTATTCGGCGCCACTTTGATGGCGTCGAAGGCAAAGGAAATGTCTTCCGCTTCGCCCAGCGGCTCGATGCGGTCGTGAATCTCGCGGATACGCTCGTCGCTGCCGAATTTTGCCAGCATGTATTCGCGCCGGTCCTTGCCTTCAGGCGGAATGGTCGGATCGAGCTGGAACGGCCGCCAGCGGACATGCACGTCGACATCGCCGACGGCGGCGATTGCCCTGTCGAGCCGCTTCTGGCCGATGAAGCACCAGGGGCAGACGACATCGGACACCACATCGACGGTGATGGCGTTCAATTCGCTCATCTCGATCTCCTGATCCCTCAGTTGGGTTTGCGCCACCATGTTGGCAGTTGATATCCGAATATGGGCGTCTTTTGCGGATGTTCCAGGTAGTTCCAGTAGGCGATCCATTGCTGCGTGTTGTACTGCATCGGCACCATGTAGTTGCCGGAGATCAGCAGCCGGTCGAGAACGCGAACGGCGGCAACATAATCCTCCTTGGAACGGGCGCGCAGCATCGCCTCGATTGCCGCGTCCACAGCCGGGTCGGCGACGCCGGCGAGATTGAACGAGCCTTCCGTCCGGGCGGCAGTCGAACTCCAGCGCCCGCTCTGCTCGATGCCGGGTGACAACGAATTGTTGAAGCCGCTCGATCCGACCAAGACCTCGAAATCGAAGCGCTGCTTGCGCGACTGTATCTGATCGCCGTCGAGGCTGCGAATGGTGAGATTGATGCCGATCTTCTCCAGCGTGCGCTGATAGATGCCGGCAAGGCGCTCCTCGTCCTGCGAAGCGGTCAGGATCTCGAAGCCGAAGGGTTTGCCTTCGGGATCAAGCATCGTTCCATTCTGCACGTGGTAGCCGACACTTTTCAAAAGATCGAAAGCTGCCTTCAAGACGCGCCGATCCTGGCCCGATCCGTCGGTCACCGGCGGCCGCCATGTGCCGTCCATGACATCGGCCGGCACGCGGCCGGGGTAGGGCGCCAGAAGCGCTTTCTCCCTGTCGTCGGCCGGATGGCCGAGCGCGGAAAGCTCGGAATTCTGCCAGTAACTCATCGTGCGCGTGTATTTGCCGCCGAACAGGTTCTTGTTGGCCCATTCGAAGTCGTAGAGCATGCCGAGCGCGCGCCGCACGACCGGGTTGGCGAATTTCGGCAACCGCGTGTTGAACAGGAAACCGGTCACCACCGGCGGAATGCCGGTGTCGAAGGTTTCGGCGATCACGTCCCCCTTGTGGAAGGCCGGAAAATCGAGATCGCGCTCGCGCTTCACCGGATCGCTGTCGTCATCGATGGCGCAGAGGCCTTTCTTGAACGCTTCGAGCTTGGCGTTGGCGTTGAGGAAATACTCGATGGTGATCTGGTCGTAATTGTCGAAACCGCGCTTGGCGGGGACATCCTTGCCCCAATAGTCCGGGTTGCGCTTGAAGACGATGCGCTGGCCTGGCTGCACCTGCGCGATCGTATACGGACCGCTGCCGATCACCGGCTTGAGCGTCGTCCTGTCGAAAGTCTCCTTGTCGAAGGCGTGCTTCGGGATGATCGGGGTCAGCGCGATGATCAGCGGGAATTCGCGATCGGCCTTGTCGTTGAAGGTGAAGCGCACGCTGTGGTCGCCGGTCTTTTCGAGCTTGGCGACCCTGGCCATGCGGTCGCTGTAAGGCGGGCGGCCTTTGTCGGTGTAGACATCATAACTGAACAGCACGTCCTCCGGCGTCACCGGCTGACCGTCCGACCATTTGGCCCTCGGATTGAGATGGAACTCGATGCTCTTGCGCTCCGGATCCATGTCGGCGCTTTCGGCCAACAAACCGTAGAGCGTGAAAGCCTCGTCGGCATTGCGCTGCATCAACGGCTCGAAGACCAGATTGCCGAAGATCGTATCCATCATGCCGCGCGCCGTGGTGCGCAGGCTCTTGAGGATGAAAGGGTTGAGATTGTCGAAGCTGCCGACGACGCAATAGGTGATCGAGCCACCCTTCGGCGCGTCGGGATTGACGTAGTTGAAATGCGTATAGTCGGGCGGCAGCGCCGGCTCGCCCTGCATGGCGATGGCGTGCTTCGGCTCCGATGCGGCCGGCTGATGCGAAAGGGCGAGAAACGATATCGCGGTGATCAGCCAAACAAGAACGCGGCCCATGACCGTCTCCTTACTGGGCGGCTTGATGATTCGGACTGCACCCTAGCATGGCGCCACCGCGCTCCGGCCAGATACATCAGCCCAAATCGCACGGCCCAAATCGCACGGCCAAGAATCGCAGGCGCCGGGCTGGATTCGGCCTCGCTTGCAGTGTAACACGCCCTCCGAAGTCATTCTGTTGCCTCATTTCGGCAACAGGTAGCTGGACCACACGGCACGAAGAAGCCGGTCCCGGGATCATTTGAGAGGAAGTGCACGACATGACGAGCCTGAACAGCAACGCGTACCGCCTGTCGGTCATGGCCGCTGGCGTGGTCGGCTTTCTCGGCGCAGGGCTTCCCGCCGCTTCCGCACAGCAGCAGCAGCAGATTCCGCAAGGCTGGTTCAAGGCCTGCACCAAGCAGGAAGATGTCGACATCTGCAACGTCCAGAACATCACCACTGCCGGCAATGGCCAGCTGGTCACCGGCGTCAGCCTGATCGAGCTCAAGGGCAAGGTGAACCGCAAGGTGTTCCAGGTGACGGTTCCGACCGGCCGTCTGGTGCCTCCCGGCATCGGCCTGCAGATCGACACCGGCAAGGCGCAGAAGCTCGACTATGTGATCTGCTTCCCGGATCGTTGCGTGGCCGAAGTGCCGCTGACCGATCAGCTCGTCGCGGCATTCAAGAAAGGCCAGGCGATCACGCTGACTTCGGTCAATTTCCAGAATCAGCCCAATCCGATCAAGATCGCCCTGCAGGGCTTCAGCGGCGCCTATGACGGCCCGGCGCTGCAGCAGTCGGACATCGAGGACAGGCAGAAGAAGCTTCAGGACTTCGTCGCCAAGAACAACCAGGATTTCGCCAAGAAGCTCAAGGAAGAGCAGGACAAGGCGAAGACCGCCAACTGATCGGCCGATATCGCCGAGCCAACAAAAAAGCGGGGTTCATGCCCCGCTTTTTTGTGACTGTCTTCCAGCAGGCTAATGCCTGGACTGCCGCTTCTGTTGGTAGCCGCCGTCCGGCTTCTTGTCGAACATTTCCTTGATCTGCGGATGCCGGACCGGCTCGCCCGACTGGTCCTCGAGCAGGTTCTGCTCGGAGACGTAGGCGATGTATTCGGTCTCCGAATTCTCGGCGAGCAGATGGTAGAAAGGCTGATCCTTGCGCGGCCGCACGTCGGCGGGGATGGCTTCGTACCATTCGTCGGTGTTGGCGAATTGCGGATCGACATCGAAAATGATGCCCCTGAATGGAAACAGCCGGTGGCGAACCACCTGTCCGATTGCGAATTTGGCTGTTTTCATCGTACTCACCACTGAGTTCCTTGAGCTTATTTGGCGCAGACCGCGCATCAATTCAATCCCGAGGCGCTTGACGCCCTATTAAGCAACGGGTTAGCCCGGCGCCAGGGTTTCGGACCAGCATAAAAATGTCTGACGTCATCGGTCTTGTTCTTCCGTTCTTCGGCTTGATTTTTGTCGGGTTTCTGGTGGCGCGCATCACCAGGCAGCCGCTGGACGCGCTCGGCTGGATGAACACGTTCATCGTCTATGTCGCGCTGCCGGCACTTTTCTTCCAACTGCTTGCCAAGACGCCGTTCGAAGACCTGACGGAATGGCGCTTCATCTTCGGCTCGGTCGTCTCGACCTTCATGATATTTTCCTTGATGTTCATGGGGTCGGTCCTGACCTCGCGCGGCGAGATAGCGCAATCGACCATCAAGGCGCTCGCGGCCGCCTATGGCAATATCGGCTATATGGGGCCGGGGCTGGCGCTGCTGGCCTTCGGCGAGGAGGCGGCTGTGCCGGTCGCCTTGATCTTCTGTTTCGAGAACATCATGCATTTCGCCATCGCGCCCATGATGATGGCGCTGTCTGGCGACGAGAAGACCACTCCTCTCCGGCTTGCCCTGGGCGTCCTGCGCAAGATCGTGCTGCATCCGTTCATCATCGCAACCGCCCTGGGTGTCGGCGCCGCCTATATCGGCTTTCGACCGCCCGTGCCGGTGGAGCGATTTCTAGAATATCTTTCCCGTGCGGCCGCACCTTGCGCGCTGTTTGCCATGGGCGTCACGCTGGCGCTCAGGCCACTCAATCGCGTCCCGCATGAGATGGTTCCGATCGCCGCGCTGAAGCTGATCCTGCACCCGTTGCTCTGTTATGTCGTGCTGAGCTGGATCGGCAATTTCTCTGAGACATGGGTCTTCTCGGCGGTGCTTCTGGCCGCATTGCCGACCGCCACGAACGTCTTCGTCATCGCCCAGCAGTATGGCGTCTGGGTACAGCGAGCGTCGGCCAGTGTGCTGATCACAACCTGCCTGTCGGTCGTGACCGTTACCGGGCTGCTCTACCTGATCCGGCACAATATCCTAGCGCCGGACCTGTTTCCCTAACCCGCCGGCAAGCGCGGCAAAACCGCTGCCGGGACGAAGCCCCTCGCGCATGAAAAAAGCCCGAAGCGGCGCGAAGCCTCCGAGCACGCCGAGCCCGGCAACGCGGGCCATCTGCGCCGGCAGCATGTCGGAAAGCAGCGACATGTTGAGCAGGTTGACCGCGCTGCTGCGCGCCAGAATGTCGGGGCGGCGCTTGAAATCGTAGGCTGCAAGCGCCTTGGCTGCGCCCGGATCGGATCGATTTTCACAAGCGATTCCAATTAGATCGTCGACGTCTCTGATGCCGAGGTTGAGGCCTTGCGCACCGATCGGCGGAAACACATGGGCGGCTTCGCCGACCAGCGCCACCCGATCCCTTGCGAAACGAAGCGGCGTCACCGCCGATAGCGGGTAGATCTGCCGGCCCGGCTCGACAGCCACCCGGCCCAGCATCGACTGCATCTGCTGTTCGACCCGCTGAGAAAGTGTCGCATCGTCCAGCGCGGCGAGCTCGGTCGCGGTCTCGGGCTTGACCACCCAGACCAGGCTGGAGCGATTGCCGGGCAGCGGGACCTGCGTGAACGGACCGGTCTCGGTGTGGAATTCCGTCGAGGTGAAGGCGTGATCGCCGCTATGGCCGAAATTGAGGACGAGAGCTGCCTGCGGATAGGAGCGGGCCGAGGTCGAGATGCCGGCCGCCTGGCGCGCCGGTGACAAGCGTCCGTCAGCGGCGACCGCCAGCGATGCGTCAACCGAGCTGCCGTCGGCGAGGCCGGCACGAACATGCTCGGCATCGAGATGCCAGTTCGCCACCATCGACCTCAGCCAGTCGATGCCGGCGCGCGCGGCAACGGCGCTGGCGAGTGCCGGGGTGAGGACGCTGTTGGGAAGATTCAGCCCGAATTCATCCTCGTCGATCTCGCTGGCGCGGAAGGTGACGACCGGGCTGCGGATCAGCCGGCTGGTGGCATCGACGATGCGCATCACCTTCAAAGGCGCCGCCTTGGATACGACGGCTTCGAGCACGCCGAGCCGGTCGAGCACTTTCAAGGCAGGGTTCATCAGGGCCGTCGTGCGACCATCGGGGGCGGTGGCCTCCGGCCCGACCAGTGTCACCGGGAAACCTTCGGCGGCAAAACCCAGTGCCGCGATCAGCCCTGCCGGCCCCGTGCCGGCAACCAGTATCCGCGCAGTTTGCTGATGCTCCAAGATCGGCTTCCGGCTTGCAATGCGAGGCGGTCCACCCGACCTGCCGTTCGATCAGCATATAGGTCAGATCATGCCGCTTGATCAACGCGGCGATTCGGCCCATTCGGATGTCATGACCGGCCAGCAGGACGACTTCAGCCATCTCGACCGCGCCGGCCGCGCCATGGCCGGCATCGCGCGCAATCCCCGGGTTACGGTAAACGTCGTTGTCGGCGCTTGCATCCTGCTTGCATGGCTGTCTCTTGCGGCGATGGCAATCCGCGGGGCTGAAACAGGGATTGCGGGCGTCGGCGCCCCTGGCGACACGATCCTTCGCAGCCTGCCGCAACTGCCGCTGCCCGATTTCCTGGAACGGTTCTTTGTGCTGTGCCTCTCACCGGTGCCTTTGGACGCAGGTCTCGGCTTGCGGGCCGGCGCGCTCGTTTCGATGTGGTTCCTGATGGCGATCGCGACGATGCTGCCTTCGGCGGCGCCGATGATACGCACCTATTGCGAGATCGCTGACACGGCACGCATCAAGGGCGAACCGGTCGTTCACCCGCTGCTGCTGGTCGCCGGCTATCTCAGCGTCTGGCTCGCCGCTTCAATTGTGTTCGCGGCGCTGACCTTGGCCGTCCATGCATTCGCTTCGTCAGCCGGGATTCTCGATCCGGTCGTCGGCATTGCCGGTGCGCTCGCTCTGCTGATTGCCGGCCTCTACCAGTTCAGCGGCCTGAAGGAAGCTTGCCTGAAGAAATGCAGGAACCCGTTCTCGATCCTTTTCGCGAGCTGGAGCGCAAGGCCCCTTAACATCTTTCGGCTCGGTGCCGCGCAAGGTCTGTGGTGTCTGGGCTGCTGCTGGGCCTTGATGCTGGTGATGTTCGCCGTGGGCGTCATGAACGTTTTCTGGATGGCGTTGATCGGCCTGTTCACCCTGATCGAAAAACAAACGGCCAGCAGGGTTCCAACCCGGCTGGCCGGTGCGATACTGCTTGTCTGGGCAGCCGCGCTGCTAGTAGTCTCGCTGTGAGTGGGGGAAAATCGATGGCAGACCAGAGCTGGGCGATGAAGGGAGAGCTCGTACTCTCCTGCAATTGCACGGTTTTTTGCCCTTGCGTGCTCTCGCTTGGCAATCATCCGCCGACCGAAGGCTATTGCCAGACATGGGCCGGGTTTCGCATCGATGCCGGCCATTTCGGTGAGGTCGATCTGTCCGGGCTCAATCTTGGGCTGATCATGGAAATCCCAGGCTATATGAGCCGCGGCAACTGGACCGCGGGCCTGTTCATCGACAGCCGCGCCTCTGTCTATGCGGTCAAGGCGCTGACAAAGATCTTCACGGGCAAGGCAGGTGGAACCACATCGCTGCTCTCAATCCTCGTCGGCAAATTCCTCGGTGTCGAGCAGGTGCCGATCACCTATGAGACGCGTGACAAAACGCGTATCTTCCAGATACCCAGGATTATCGACGGAGCGGTCACACCCATCCAAGGCAAGGACCGTGACAAGGATACGGTGATCAGCAATTCGGAATACTGGATCGCGCCCGAGATCATCGTGGCCAGGTCCGACAAGAGCAAGGTGCGGGCTTTTGGCCGCAACTGGAATTTCGCCGGCCGTTCGGCCGAAATCTGCAAGCTGGATTGGCGGGGCCCGTGAGCAAGAACACAACGGCCAGGAATTTGGCAGCACGAAAAGCCGCCAAAAAGATCACGGACCGGATTCCGCGCCCGAAGAAGAAGGTCACCTGGCCGCAGGCGAGGGCGTTCTCCGTCCACCTTTTGACCGCCTCGGGGTCGTTCCTGGCCTTCCTGTCGCTCGTGGCGGCAAGTGAAGAGCGCTGGACCGCAATGTTCTGGTGGCTCGGGCTGGCCCTGTTCGTCGACGGCATCGATGGGCCGATCGCCAGAAAACTCGAGGTCAAGGAGATCCTGCCGACATGGTCGGGCGAACTGCTCGACAACATCATCGACTACGTGACCTACGTGCTGATCCCGGCCTTCGCGCTCTATCAGCGCGGCTTCATGGGCGAGGGCCTGTCATTCCTGTCGGCGGCGATCATCGTCGTTTCCAGCGCCATCTACTATGCCGACACCGGCATGAAGACGAAGGAGAATTTCTTCAAGGGATTCCCGGTGGTCTGGAACATGGTGGTGTTCACCCTGTTCGTCATCGAGCCCGGACAATGGGTTTCGTTCGCGGTGGTGGTGGTGGCCGGCGTCCTGACTTTCGTGCCGATCAACTTCATCCACCCGGTGCGGGTGGTGCGGCTGCGGCGCATCAACCTTGGGATGACCCTGTTGTGGTGCGCTTTCGGCGCGCTTGCCCTGGCCCAAGCGGCGCTCGCCGCCTTCTACGATCAGATCGGCGTGCTGGGCGAGCAGGTCAGCACCTTCACCAAGATCGGCATCACCATCACCGGGCTTTATCTTGCCTGCATCGGTGGCATCATGCAGTTCTTTCCCAATCTCGGTGCCAAAAAGGCCTGATCGGCCACTCCCACAGGGAGCCTGGCCCCACAAGCCTAGCCCACAGGAAGCCTAGCAATGTCCAAAGCGATCCGCATTCATGCCAATGGCGGCCCGGAAGTTCTGACCTATGAGGACGCTGATCCCGGCCAGCCGGGATCCGGGCAGATCCTGGTCCGGCACACCGCGATCGGCCTCAATTTCATCGATGTCTACCATCGCTCCGGTCTCTATCCGCCACCCGGCGGCTTCCCGCTCGTGCCAGGCAGCGAAGCCGCCGGCGTGGTGCTGGAGGTCGGCCATGGCGTCGACTGGCTGAATCCGGGCGATCGCATCGCCTATGCCGTGACGACGGGGGCTTACGCGCAAGAACGCGTCATCGATGCCAGCCGCGTCGTCAAGGTTCCGGATGGCATCAGCGACGAACAGGCCGCAGCGATGATGCTGAAGGGCATGACCGCGGAATATCTGCTGCGCCGGACGTTCAAGGTGAAGGCCGGCGACACGATCCTGTTCCATGCCGCTGCAGGCGGCGTCGGCCTGATCCTCGGCCAATGGGCAAAACATCTCGGCGCCACCGTCATCGGCACCGCCAGCTCGTCCGACAAGATCGAGCTCGCCAGGGCGCATGGTTTCGATCACGTCATCAACTACAAGGAACAGGATTTCGTCGCCGGCGTCGCCGCCATCACCGGCGGCAAGAAATGCGATGTCGTCTACGATTCGGTCGGCAACGACACGTTTCCGGCTTCGCTCGACTGCCTGCGGCCGCTCGGCATGTTCGTCAGCTTTGGCCAGTCCTCGGGACCTATACCGCCGTTCAGCATGTCGTTGCTGGCACAGAAGGGCTCGTTGTTCGCAACAAGGCCGACACTGTTCGTCTACAACGCAAAACGCGAGGACCTCGACGCTTCTGCTGCCGCCCTGTTCGAGGTCGTGCTCAGCGGCGCGGTCGAGATCCGGATCAACCAGCGCTACGCGCTGAAGGACGCCGGCAAGGCGCATTCCGACCTCGAGGGCCGCAGGACCACAGGGACGACCATTCTCATCCCTTAGTTCGTTCTGCCTTGCTATCCCTTGAATTTCCGCTGAAATTCTTGAAGCTCTTTCAAGACGTGTGCCGCTTTCCGATGAGAGCCGGCCGCGCCTACCATGCCTGCGGGAACACAGAACATGTCTGGCTAACCAGATGGGAGGCACTGTGAGTGCAAATCAGGACGGCACGAACCTGCTTGAGGTGCGTGGCCTCACCAAGATATTCGGCACGCTGACGGCGTGCGATCATATCGATCTCGACATCGCCAGGGGTGAGATCCACGCCTTGCTCGGCGAAAACGGCGCCGGCAAGTCGACGCTGGTCAAGATGCTTTTCGGCTCGCTGGAGCCCAATGCCGGCGAGATCTTCTGGAACGGTCAGGCCGTCAGGATTTCCAGCCCGGGCGTCGCGAAAAAGCTCGGCATCGGCATGGTGTTCCAGCATTTTTCGCTGTTCGAGGCGCTGACCGCGGCCGAAAACATCGCGCTGTCGCTGGACGACGGCTCGCCGATCAGCAGCATCGCTGCGAAGGCGAGGGCGCTTTCCTTCAGCTATGGCCTGCCGCTCGATCCTGAATCGCTGGTCGGCGACCTGTCGGTGGGCGAGCGCCAGCGCATCGAAATCATCCGCTGCCTGCTGCAGACGCCGCAGCTCATCATCCTGGACGAACCGACCTCGGTGTTGACGCCGCAGGAAGCCGACAAGCTGTTCGAGACGCTGGAGCGCCTGCGCTCGGAAGGCAAATCCATCCTCTACATCTCGCACCGGCTCGAAGAGGTCAAACGCATCTGCGACCGCGCCACCGTGCTGCGCCACGGCAAGGTGGTCGGCCATTGCAATCCGCGTGAGGAAACAGCCTCTTCGCTGGCGCGAATGATGGTCGGCAATGAGGTGCAGGCCGTGGTGCGCGCGCCGGTCGAGGGCATCGACAAGGCGCAGCCGCTGCTCGAAATCCGCAATCTCAGCCGCCAACCGGCGACGCCGTTCTCGATCCCGCTCAAGGGCATCAACCTGAACGTCCGCGCCGGCGAGGTGATCGGCATCGCCGGCGTCGCCGGCAATGGTCAGGGCGAGTTCTTCGAATCCGTTTCGGGCGAAGTGCTGCAGCAGGATGCCGCCTCGGTGCGCATTCGCGGCAAGGATTCGGGAAGCCTCACCATCACCGGACGGCGCCTGCTGGGCGCTGCCTTCGTGCCGGAGGAGCGCCTCGGCCACGGTGCCGCACCGCGCATGAAGCTTTCCGAAAACCTGCTGCTGTCGCGCCATGCCACCGACGGCAAGGCGTTCGTCGGTTCCGGCGGAATGGTCAAGAGCGCCGCCATCCAGGCCGCGTCCCAACGCATCATCGAGGCGATGGACGTGCGCAAGAGCGCGCCGGATCCGGAGGCCGCGGCTCTTTCGGGCGGCAATCTGCAGAAATTCATCGTCGGCCGCGAACTCGACCGCCGGCCAAGCGTCATGGTGGTGAACCAGCCGACCTGGGGCGTCGATGCGGGCGCTGCCGCCCACATCCGCCAGGCCTTGATCGAGTTGTCGCGCAGCGGATCAGCGGTGCTGGTGATCAGCCAGGATCTCGACGAGCTGTTCGAGATCTCGGATGCGATCGCGGTCATGCACAATGGCGAGTTGTCGAAGCCGATGCCGATCGCCGAAGCGACCTTCGAGAAGGTCGGCTTGCTGATGGGTGGCGCCGAACCCGGTCACGCCGAACACACGTTGGAGACGGCATGATGCGCCTCGAACTCGTCAAACGCCCGCAGCGCTCCATGCTGTTTTCGGCCCTGTCGCCGTTCATCGCTTTCGCGCTGACCATCATTGCCGGGGCCGTCATGTTCGCACTGCTCGGCGTCAATCCGCTGACTGCGTTCAACATCTATTTCATCGAGCCGATCAGCCAAATCTGGCAGTTGCATGAGCTGGCGATCAAGGCCGCGCCGCTCATCCTGATCGCTGTCGGCCTGTCGGTTTGCTACAAGGCCAACATCTGGAACATCGGCGCCGAAGGCCAGTTCATCCTCGGCGGCATCGTTGGCTCGATGCTTCCAGTACTGTTTCCGCAGTTCGAAGGCCCGCTGGTGCTGCCGTTGATGCTGTTGCTCGGCATGGTCGGAGGTGCGGCCTATGCGGCGATCCCGGCTCTGCTCAAGACGCGCTTCGGCACCAACGAGATCCTGACCAGCCTGATGCTGGTCTATGTCGCGCAACTTTTCCTTGACTGGCTGGTGCGCGGCCCCTGGCGCGATCCGCAGGGCCATGGCTTCCCGCAGACCATCCAGTTCAACGATTCGGCCGTGTTGCCGGAACTGATGCCGGATGCCGGACGGGCAAACTGGGGTTTTGTCTTCGCGCTGGTCGCCGCGGTGCTGGTCTGGATCCTGATGAGCCGCATGCTGAAAGGTTTCGAGGTGCGCGTGCTGGGCTCGAGCCCGCGGGCAGGACGCTTCGCCGGCTTCGGCCTCAACCGGATGGTGTTCTTTGCCTTCCTGCTGTCGGGCGCGCTGGCGGGACTTGCCGGCATCTCGGAGGTCTCGGGCGCCATCGGCCAGCTGCAGCCCGTCATTTCGCCCGGCTACGGCTTCACCGCCATCATCGTGGCGTTCCTCGGCCGTCTCAACCCGCTTGGCATCGTTGCCGCCGGACTGGTGCTGGCACTGACCTATCTCGGCGGCGAAGCAGTGCAGAGCGCGCTCGGCATCTCCGACAAGGTGGCGCGGGTGTTCCAGGGCATGCTTTTGTTCTTCGTGCTCGGCTGCGACACGCTCATCCACTACCGCATACGTCTGGTCGGCCTGGCGCTGACCAAACCGGAAGGCGTGGCCAAACTCGAAGCCGCACCGAAGCTGAAGGAAGCCCGTTGATGGACATCACCGTAAACATCCTTCTGACCATCGCCACCGCGGCAACGCCGCTGCTGATCGCGGCAATCGGTGAGCTGGTGGTCGAGCGCTCCGGCGTACTCAATCTCGGCGTCGAAGGCATGATGATCATGGGCGCCGTCGGCGGCTTCGGCGCAACCTATCTCACCGGATCACCCTGGATCGGCCTTTTGGCGGCCATTGCCATGGGCGCGGTGTTCTCGCTGCTGTTTGCCGTCATGACGCTGTCGCTGGCCACCAATCAGGTGGCGACCGGCCTGTCGCTGACGCTGCTCGGCCTTGGCCTGTCCGGCATGATGGGCACCAGCTTCGTCGGCCAGCCCGGCGAAAGGCTGCCCAACCTCGACATTCCCGGCCTGACGGAAATCCCTGTGGTCGGCAGGCTGCTGTTTGGCCAGGATCCGATCTTCTACATCTCGATCGCACTGACCGCCGCCGTCATGTGGTTCCTGTTCAAGACCCGCACCGGGCTGACGCTGCGTTCGATCGGCGACAGCCACACCTCGGCGCATGCGCTTGGCATCAAGGTCATCCGCTACCGATACCTCGCGGTCATCTTCGGCGGCGCCTGTGCCGGTCTCGCCGGCGGCCATCTCTCGCTGGTCTACACGCCGCAATGGGTGGAGAACATGAGCGCCGGCCGCGGCTGGATCGCGCTGGCGCTGGTGGTGTTCGCCTCCTGGCGGCCATGGCGGGTGCTGGCCGGCGCCTACATCTTCGGCGCGGTATGGATCGGCCAGCTTCATGCACAGGCTTTTGGCATTCCAGTGCCCTCACAGTTCCTTTCTTCGCTGCCCTATCTGGCAACCGTCGTGGTTCTCGTTCTAATCTCGCGCAACAAGCGTCTGACGATGATGAACACGCCGGCTTCCTTGGGGCAGCCATTCGTTCCGGATCGTTGACAACAAAAACAAACGGGAAGCTCCAAGGCTAACTCAGAGAGGTAACACGATGAAAAAACTGCTTATTGCCCTGATGACCACGACCGCCGCCATGTCGCTGGCAGCGACGGCCGAGGCCGCGGACAAGCTGAAGGCCTGCTGGGTCTACACCGGCCCGATCGGCGATTTCGGCTATTCCTACCAGCACGACCAGGGCCGTCTCGAAGTGGAGAAGGCGCTCGGCGACAAGGTCGAAACCGCCTATCTTGAAAACGTCTCGGAAGGCCCCGACGCCGACCGCGCTTTCGAGCGCCTGGCACGCGAAGGCTGCAAGATCATTTTCGGCACCTCCTTCGGCTTCATGGACCCAGAAGTGAAGGTCGCCAAGAAATTCCCGAAGGTGATGTTCGAGCACGCCACCGGCTACAAGACATCTGACAATCTCGGCATCTACAATGCGCGTTTCTATGAAGGCCGTTATGTGCTCGGCCAGATCGCCGCCAAGGAATCGAAGGCAGGCGTTGCCGGCTACATCGTTTCCTTCCCGATCCCCGAAGTGGTGATGGGCATCAACTCCTTCATGCTCGGCGCGCAGTCGATCAACCCGAACTTCAAGGCCAAGATCGTCTGGGTGAATTCCTGGTTCGATCCGGGCAAGGAAGCCGACGCCGCCAAGGCGCTGTTCGACCAGGGTGCCGACATTATTGTCCAGCACACCGATTCGACCGCTGCCCTGCAGGTGGCCGAGGAGCGCAAGCTGCACGGCTTCGGCCAGTCCTCCGACATGATCAAGTTCGCGCCGAACGCGCAGCTGACCTCGCTCACCGACGAATGGGGTCCCTATTACATCAGCCGGGTCCAGGCAGCCCTCGACGGCACCTGGAAGCCGGACAATGTCTGGCTTGGCATCAAGGACGGCGCGGTCAAGCTCGCCCCCTACACCAACATGCCCGACGACGTGAAGGCGATGGCGGAGGCCACCGAGAAGAAGATCGCCGGCGGCTGGAACCCCTTCACCGGGCCGATCGCCAAGCAAGACGGCACGCCGTGGCTGAAGGATGGCGAAGTCGCCGATGACGGCACGCTGCTCGGCATGAATTTTTATGTGAAGGGTGTCGACGACAAGCTGCCGCAGTAAGTAGCGCAAGAGATCGAAATGAGGAGGGCGCCGCGAGGCGCCCTTTTTCATTCGGCGGGCTGCGCTCCGGCTGAGACGCGACGAAATCGCGCCAGGCCAGCATCGACCGCGCGGCCGAGCCAAATCCTCAGCAGCCGCTGTGCGGGTCGTTCGCAGGCGCGCCAGATTGCCCACGAAACGAAAAGCATAAGTGCGCCGCAGCCAAAGGCGGCAAACCATTTGCCGATAAGGGGCGTTGCCGCATTGATGACGAGATAGCCGATGTCCTGGTGCAGCAAATAGAGCGGATAGGTCAGCCCGCCCAGCGCCAGGGTGAGCCCCGATGCCCTGATACGGCCGCGCAGCAGCACCGCACCGATCAAGGCCGCGTGCATGACGACGTTGGCGATGACCAGATTGGCCGACGAAACGGCAATGCCGTAGTGGCCAAGCATCCAGTGCTGCGTCACCGACAGCGTGCCGCAGGAGATCAGGAACGCGGCGGCAAGCAGCAGCATTGCAGGCAGTGAACGGCCATGCGCATGCAGGTGGTGGACCAGCACGCCGGCGGCGAAGAACGGTCCAAACTCGGTGATGAACAGCAGCCTGGCGGCGCCGCTGCCGATGAAGAACTCGTTCAAGGCCGAGATCGCCAGCCAGATCAAGATCAGCTCCAGCTTGCGTTTCTGAAACAGCCCGGTGAGCAGCGCCAGCGTCACCCAGCCGTAGAACACCAGCTCAAGAACGATCGACCAGTAGACGCCGTCCATGAAGGGCTGGCCGAACGCCGGCGCGAACATCGACAGATTGGCGGCATACTGAACGAAAGAGGCCGAAAGCAGCGGCGACCCGGCAAGGAAGACAATCGCGAAGGTGATCGTCATGCAGAGCAGGAAGCCCGGATAGAGGCGAACGAACCGCGCGACCGCAAACTGGTCCCAACTGCGGTTTTCCGCCGACCAGGCAATGACGAAACCGCTGATCAGGAAGAACAGATTGACGCCGAGATAGCCGTAGAGGGCGAACGGTGCCGCAAGCGGATAACCCTCAGCCAGAATGCCCTCGGCAGCCGCGCCGCGAAAGAAATAGTGGAAGAACACGACAGCCATCGCCGCGACCAGCCTGAGCAGGTCCAGCGTCGCAATGTAATTTTGTTCCGCAGGTCTGGTGTTCATCCGCATTTCCCGCATCTACGGTCGGCAAACCATAGAGCGGATCGCGGCTGAGCGGGTTAAGAGGCCTAGATTATCGCCAGATGTAGTAAATTTACGCGAAACGAGGCGTCAGACCGCCGAACCATAGAGGTCATAGGCGTCGGCACGGTCGATCTTGACGGTGACGATATCGCCTTGGCGCAGCGGACGACGCGACTGGATGTGCACCGAGCCATCGATCTCGGGCGCGTCGTATTTGGTGCGGCCCTTTGCCGATGTGCCATGCGCCTCGTCGATCAGCACCGGGAGGCGCTTGCCGACTTTTCTGGCCAGCTGTGTCGCCGAAATCTTCTGCTGACGCTGCATGAAGCGGTGCCAGCGCGCCTCCTTGATTTCCTGCGGGACCTGTTCGAGACCGAGATCGTTGGAGCGGGCGCCGCGGACCGGCTCGTATTTGAAGCAGCCGGCGCGGTCGATCTTGGCTTCATCGAGCCAGTCGAGCAGCATCTCGAAATCGTCATCCGTCTCGCCGGGGAAGCCGACGATGAAGGTCGAGCGGATGGCCAGATCCGGACAGACCTCGCGCCAGCCGCGAATGCGCTCGAGCGTCTTTTCGCCATGCGCGGGCCGTCGCATGTTTTTCAGCACCTGCGGCGAGGCATGCTGGAACGGGATATCCAGGTAAGGGAGGATCTTGCCCTCCGCCATCAGCGGGATGACGTCGGCGACATGCGGATAGGGGTAGACATAGTGCATGCGCACCCAGATGCCGAGCTTGCCCAGTTCCTCCGAAAGATCGAGGAATTTTGCGCGCACTTCACGGTCGCCGAACATCGACGTCTGGTACTTGATGTCGATGCCGTAGGCGCTGGTGTCCTGCGAGATGACCAGAAGTTCCTTGACGCCAGCCTTGGCCAGTTTCTCAGCCTCACGCAGCACATCGGCCGCCGGCCGCGAGACGAGGTCGCCACGCAGTGCGGGAATGATGCAGAAGGTGCAGCGGTTGTTGCAGCCTTCGGAAATCTTGAGATAGGCGTAGTGACGCGGCGTCAGCTTGACACCCTGCGGCGGCAGGAGATCGATATAGGGATCGTGCGAAGGCGGTGCGGCCTCATGCACCGCGGCCATCACGCTCTCATAGGCCTGCGGCCCGGTGATCGCTAGCACATTGGGGTGCTTTTCGCGAATGACGTCCGGCTCGGCGCCCAGGCAACCGGTGACGATCACTCGGCCGTTTTCCGAAAGCGCGGAACCGATGGCGTTGAGCGACTCGTCGCGGGCGGAATCGAGAAAACCGCAGGTGTTGACGACGACGAGGTCGGCGCCGTCATGCTTGCGTGCGATTTCGTAACCTTCGGCGCGCAGGCGCGTGATGATGCGCTCCGAATCCACGAGGGCCTTCGGGCATCCAAGACTGACAAAACTCACGCGGGGAGCGGACATAGAGGGTTTCCGGGCTTTTCAGGATTGCCGGCGCAGTACCACACTTATTGCGGCATTGGTATGGGCAGGCCCGCGATGCGGCAAAACGCACGGCGGTCTTGCTTCGACGGAGTGAAGACGCGGATGTCCGCCAGCTTCAGCCGACCACGTTGTTCACATGTGGCCAGACCTCCACCGCGCCACGATAGACCATATCCAGCGCGACATAGAGTATGATCAGCAGGCCGACATAGGCGATCCAGCGGTGGCGATGCAGCAGCTTGGCAATGAAGGTCGCAGCCAGCCCCATGAGCGCGATCGACAGCACAAGGCCGATGACCAGCACCGGAAAATGATCACGCGCCGCTCCAGCCACCGCCAGCACGTTGTCGAGCGACATCGACACATCGGCGACGACAATCTGCAAGGCAGCCTGGCCAAGGGTCTTGCGCTTCGACTTGCCGGCGACTGCCTGGTCACTGTTGAGGTCCGAATTCGACAGCGCCTCGGTCGCTTCCAGCTCATCGGCATGTGACGTGCGCAGCTCGCGGTACATTTTCCAGCAGACCCACAGCAGCAGGATGCCGCCGGCCAGCAGCAGGCCGACGATCGCCAGCAGCTTGACGGTAATTGCGGCAAAACCGATGCGCAGCACCGTTGCCGCAATCACGCCTATGAGGATCGCCTTCTTGCGTTGGTCAGCCGGCAGGCCGGCAGCGGCAAGGCCGATGACGATCGCATTGTCGCCGGCCAGCACGAGGTCGATGGCGATGACCTGGAGCAGGGCGGTCAGGCTGGCAGCGCTGAAAAAAATGTCCATCGACCGGAAGCCCTTGCTGATTTTGCCGAGTGTTCGTCGATTACCCAGAGGCCCTAACTTGGTGGTCCCTTGGCGTCAAGGGATCACGCGTGGCGCCATCACCGAAGCATCGTTACGTCAAGCCAGATCCAATGCTCGCGGCACTCGCCGACAGCCAAGCAAAACCATGGCCGATCGCAAATCAATCGTAGAGATTATACTTTGCCCAGTCGGCTTCCGGAATCTCGTCGCCGATCCGGTAGCGGAGTTGCAAGACTTCCATATGGTCCGGCCCGGTCTGGCACTTGAATTTCAGCCTATACCACTGCCCCTTGCTGCGAAACGCAGCACCCGGGCTCTTGATTGCATCGGCGCCCATCTCGGGCGTGGCAAAGGCGTAGGCGACGACGCGATCGGCTTTGAACTTGCGATCGTCATGGGTGATGCGGTCGAGCACTTCGGCGTCGCAACGCTGTTCAAGGCGAGTTTGGGGATCGAGTTTCATCAGTCCGGCGCGCAATGCATTGTCCATTGCGCTGGCTGGAAAACTCAGTGTCACTGACGCCAAGGCGGTCATGCAGAGCTTCTTCATGGGCGGGACAAGCAACATATTTTGTCGGAGAAATCAACCGAGCGGACCGCCTCGGACGTTGCGGGAATCTTCAATCATATGGCTGCTGCGTTCAAAATTGCGTGTCGGGATTCGTCGTGCGATGCCTGCGGCCAACGGACCAAAGAGGCACGGCCGGCATCGGTAAGATCGTAGAGGCCGCGGTCGACGCGCGCGAACCAGCCATAGACATTGTGCTGCAGGATCTTGGGCGCGATCGGCGTCACCGCCTTCAGATCTCGCGGCCGCCTGGGGCCATCCACCAT
>NZ_RZQP01000085.1:0-23237 GCF_003998165.1 Mesorhizobium sp. M7A.F.Ca.US.007.01.2.1
AAACTGGATCTGCTGCTTGCCATCCGCGACAGCGTGAAGGTCACCTGGTCGGGCAATCTGCGTGCGCCGATCAACGATCGCGGCGTTTATCCCCGGCCCTTCCAGGACAGGCTACCGGTCTGGATCGCCATTGGCGGCACGCCGCAGTCTGCCGCCCGCGCTGGCGCGCTCGGCCTGCCGCTGGCGCTCGCCATCATCGGCGGCGAGCCGGCGCGTTTCGCGCCGCTGTTCGATCTCTACCGCGAAGCCGCCAAGCGCGCCGGCAGTGATCCGGCGGGCCTCGCCACCAGCATCAACGTGCACGGCTTCATCGCCGAGACGACCGAGCAGGCGGCGGACGATTTCTACGGCCCGCAGGCGGAGGTGATGAACCGCATCGGCCGCGAGCGCGGCTGGGGTCCGACCTCGCGGGCGCATTTCGACCAGTCGCGCGGCCCCACAGGCGCCCTGTTCGTCGGCAGTCCCGAGCAAGTGGCTGAAAAGATCGTCGCCCAGCACAAGATCTTCGGCAATGACCGCTTCCTGCTGCAGATGGCGATCGGCACCATGCCGCATGCCAAGATCATGAAGGCGATCGAACTCTACGGCACCAGGGTGGCGCCGATCGTGCGCAAGGAAACAGCCAAGCCCGCCACAGCCGTCACGTCGCCGGCAGCCTGACCCGGAGCCGGCGCGAGCGGCCTCAATCCCGAAGCCGGCTCATGGAACCCTCGCCCGTAACTCTGCGTTTCATGGAGGCGATTGCCGTGCGAAGGGGCGCCGGCTTGAGGGGTGACCATGAAAACCGAACCCACAGCCTGGGGTCAGGACGTTTCCGATGAACCGGATTCGCGCGTCGCGGCTCGCGCCGACACGCGTCTGATGCGCTCGTTGCTGATCGGCATCTTTCTCTTCATGGCCATCTACGCGCTCTATTTCGCCCGCGCCTTTTTCATGCCAGTGCTTCTGGCTTTCCTGCTGGCGCTGACGCTGACGCCGATCGTCCGGCTGCTGCGCAAGCACGGTATCCCGGAAGTGATCTCGGCAACCCTTCTGGTGCTGTTGTCCCTTTGTGTGTTCGCCACCGCCGGCTATCTGCTCAGTGGCCCGATCATCGATCTTATCAACAATACCTCGTCGATCGGCCAGAAGCTCACCGAACGGTTGGCGCAATTGCGACAGCCGCTCGAGAAGATCATGCAGATTTCGCATCAGATCGAACAACTGACCGAGACCTCGCAGGAGTCGGGTATTCAGAAGGTGGCGGTAGCGCAGTCCGGCATCCTGTCGGCGGCCGCCAGCAACATCCTGTCGGCGGGAACAGGCCTCACCATCATCTTCGTGCTGTCGCTGTTCCTGCTCGCCTCCGGCACGATGTTTTATGAAAAGATCATCCAGTCCTTCGCCAGCCTCAGCGAAAAGAAGCGGGCGCTGCGCGTCGTCTATGACGTCGAACGCGAAATCTCGCACTATCTGCTCACCGTCACCATCATCAATGCCGGCCTCGGCACGGTCATCGCTCTCGGTCTTTGGGCGCTCGGCGTGCCCAATCCGCTGGTCTGGGGCGTTGCTGCCGCCCTGCTCAATTTCCTGCCCTATGTCGGAGCACTGATCACCATCGTGCTTGTCACGGTCATGGCGTTGATCAGCTTCGATACCATCTTCTACGCGCTTCTGGCGCCGGCCTTCGTGATCTTGTGCGACATCGTCGAAGGCCAGTTCGTGACGCCGATGGTGGTCGGCAGGCGCCTCGAGATCAACGCCGTGGCGATCTTTATCGCCATCGCCTTCTGGTCATGGCTGTGGGGTTTCGTCGGCGCCCTGATGGCGGTGCCGCTGCTGGTCGTCATCAAGGTGTTCTGCGATCATTTCGATGGGCTCAGCCATGTCGGCAATTTTCTCGCCGCGCAGCACGCGGTTGTCGTCGAGGAGGACGACATCGCCGACCCCGAAGCTGTCAAAGGCTGATCAATATTTTTGAATTTGCGGCGCCGCCGGATGCTTCCTACATGCGGTCCTGACACAGGATCCCACCCATGACCGACCTTTCCGTTCTCGACCTGTCGCCGATCGTCGAAGGCAGCGATGCCTCGCAGTCGCTGGCCAATTCGCTCGATCTTGCCCGCCATGCCGAGCGCCTGGGCTACAAGCGTTTCTGGCTGGCCGAGCATCACAACATGCCGGGTATTGCCAGTGCCGCCACAGCCGTCGTCATTGCCCATGTCGCCGGCGGCACCAAGACCATTCGTGTCGGCGCCGGCGGCATCATGCTGCCCAACCATTCGCCGCTGGTGATTGCCGAGCAGTTCGGCACGCTGGCCGCATTGCATCCGGGCCGCATCGATCTCGGCATCGGCCGGGCGCCCGGCACCGACATGGGTACCGCCCGCGCCTTGCGCCGCAATCTCGAGGCCGGGGTCGACAATTTCCCGCAGGATGTCGTCGAGCTGATGGGCTATTTCCAGCCGGCCGAGGAAGGCCAGCGCATCCGTGCCGTGCCCGGCGAAGGCCAGGGCGTGCCGGTCTGGATCCTCGGCTCCAGCCTCTACGGCGCGCAGCTTGCCGCCATGCTCGGCCTGCCCTATGCCTTCGCCTCGCATTTCGCGCCGGCGGATCTGGATCACGCGCTGGATGTCTACCGCTCGCGCTTCCAGCCCTCCGAGCAGCTCGACAAGCCGCATGTCATGCTTGGCCTCAACGTCTTTGCCGCGCCCACTGATGCCGAGGCTCGTTTGCTGTTCACCTCGCTGCAACAGGCTTTCGTCAATCTGCGCACCGGCCGGGCCGGACGGCTGCCGCCACCTGTCGAGAACTATGACCGCGATCTCGATCCGATGGCAAAGACCATGCTGGGCCAGGCATTGTCCTGCGCCGTCGTCGGCTCCCCGGAAACGGTGCGGCAAGGCATCGATGCTTTCGTGCGCCGCACCGGCGCCGACGAGCTGATGGTCACCGCGCAGATTTTTGATCATGCGGCGCGGGTGCGGTCGTTCGAGATCCTGGCCGAGGCGCACAAATCGCTGTCGCAGGCGGCCTGACAAGTTCTGGTACGATATATGCTGGGCGAAAAACTATGCGCTCACGCTCTGCGCAATCGCCCCGAGCGGGCGACAGGAATTGCGGATCATCAGCCGACCCTTGAGCAAAAGCTTGCGCGGCGGCGCGTCCCTGTTGCCGGCGAGACGGTCGAGAAGCAGATTGGCCGCTTGTTCGCCGATCGCCTGCACCGGCTGCGCCACCGTGGTCAGCTGCGGCTGAAACACGTCGGACCATGGAAAGTCGTCGAAGCAGGCAACTGAAATGTCTTCCGGGCAGGACAGGCCGATGTCGCGGATCGCCTTCATGGTGCCGATCACCATCGGGTTGTTGGCCGAGAAGATCGCGCTTGGCCGATCGTGCGAGGACAGCATCTGCATGGTCGCGTTGTAGCCGTCGATCTCGTGGAAATTGCCGAAGCGGATCAGCTCCTCCGCGATCGGCAGGCCGGCGGCGTGAAGCGCCTCGCGATATCCCGCCATGCGGTCATGCATCGGCGAAATGTCCGACGTGCCGGTGATGTAACCGATGCGCCGGTGGCCGAGATTGATCAGATAGGTGATGGCGTCGAACACCGCGCGCTGGTTGTCCAGCACCACGGCATCGGTGTCGACGCCTTTGCAGATACGATCGAGCAGCACCACCGGCACGTTGGCGTCGTCGACGATCCGCTTGAGGATCGCGCCGTCGCCGACGCGCGCCACGATCAGCCCGTCGACCATGCGGTCGAGCAGCAGCTTGATCTGATCGTCCTGGGTGTTCAAATCCTCGTCCGTGCAGCACAGCATGACGGCATAGCCGGCCCGGTCGAAGGCCTGCTGGATGACCGAGACGACATCGGTGAAGAATGGGTTGGTGATGTGCGGCACGGTCAGTCCGATCGTGCGGGTCGTGCCCATCTTCAGGCTGCGGGCGATCGCGTTGCGCTTGTAGCCGATATCGCGGATCGCCTGTTCGATGCGCTGGCTAAGCTCCGGACTGACCGTCGCCGTGCCGTTGATCAGCGCCGAAACGGTAGCGACAGAAACACGTGCCGCTTCAGCCACATGAAGCATGGTGGGCGCGGTGGATTTCCGGTGTTTTTTTTGCCCTGATGCTGTCATTTTCGAAACGTTTCGCCGCCCTTGCCGGCCAATACGTACGGAATCCTGTCCTTTTTAGCAAGAATCGAAATGCAGTAAACATGCGGCACCTCATATCAGCTTGACATGATCGAAACGTTTAGATTAGCGTTTGCGGGAAGTTGACGAGGACGGAAGGGAGGCCGCCATTGTCATGCGAGAGAGCAGTTCCCTTTCCCCGCAGCACGGCGCTGCCGATCGGTCGGACACCGTTCTGAGCGCCGAGCATATTTCCAAGAGCTTCGGCGGCATCGCCGCCCTGGTCGATGTCGGCTTCGAGCTGCGGCGCGGCGAGGTTCATGCCTTGATGGGCGAGAACGGCGCCGGCAAGTCGACGCTGATGAAGATCCTCTCCGGCGTCTACACCGGCTATGAAGGCACGGTCAGCGTCGATGGCCACCCTGTCAATTTCGCTGGCGTACGCGACGCCGAGGATGCCGGCATTGCCATCATTCATCAGGAGCTCAACCTGGTGCCCGAACTCAGCGTCGCCGACAACATCTTCCTTGGCCGCGAGAAGCTGATCGCCGGGCTGATTGTCGACCGCAAGGCAAGCAGCCGCGCGGCGGGCGCTTTGTTGCAGCGGCTCGGCATCGAGCTCGATCCGCAAGCCCGCGTCGGTGCCCTGCGTGTCGGCGAGCAGCAGCTGGTCGAGATCGCCAAGGCGCTGTCGATGTCGGCACGCATCCTGATCATGGACGAGCCGACCTCGGCGCTGTCGCCGGCCGAATGCCAGCGGCTGTTCCGCATCATCCGCCAGCTTGCCGAGAGCGGTGTCGCCATCGTCTACATCTCGCACCGCATCGACGAGGTCATGCATCTGGCCAGCCGCGTCACCGTGTTTCGCGACGGCCGCCATGTACTGACCGAGCCGATGGCCAGGCTGGACGAAGATGCGATCATTTCGGCGATGGTCGGACGCAACCTGCTCGCTTCCTCCCAGGAAGAGCGCCACTCCGGCGGCAACATTGTGCTTTCGGTCGAAAACCTGTCGCTCTCGAAGCCTGATGCGCATGGCTGGCGCACGGTGATCGACGGCGTTGGCTTCGATCTTGCCGCCGGAGAGATCCTCGGCATTGGCGGGCTGCTGGGTTCGGGCCGAACCGAGATCCTGGAAGCGATCTTCGGCTCGAGCGATGGCCGCACCGGTGGCGAAATCCAGGTCGACGGCCGGCCTGTGGATATCCGTTCGCCCCGCGACGCAAGGCGGCTGGGCATTGCACTGGTCACCGAGGACCGCAAGACGCAAGGCCTGCATCTGCAGGCTTCGATCGCAGACAATGTCGCGCTGCCGCTGGTCGGGTCGCTGTCCCGCTTCGGCATCCGCTCGCTGGCCGCCGAGCAGGGGCTGGCGCGGCAGGCGGTCAAGGCGCTCGGCATCCGCTGCCGGGACATCGACCAGCCTGCCGGCACGCTGTCCGGCGGCAACCAGCAGAAGGTCGTCATCGGCAAGTGGCTGGCGACCAGGCCAAGGGTGCTGTTGCTGGACGAGCCGACGCGCGGCATCGATGTCGGCGCCAAACGCGAGATCTACGACCTGATCTTCAAGCTGGCGCGCGATGGACTGGCCATCGCCGTCATCAGCTCCGAACTCCCGGAGCTTTTGCATCTCTCCGACCGCATCCTGGTGATGGCCGATGGCCGCCAGACAGGCATTCTTTCCCGCGATGCGGCCAGCGAGGAGGCCATCATGCGTCTCGCCGCCCCGCGCAGGACCATATCGAGACCAGCCGCATGACTGCCCTGAAACTCCTGTCCCGTACCAAGCTCTATTGGGGCCTGATCGCCATCTTCCTGATCGGCGTGCTGGGCTCGCCGATGAGTTCCAAGGGCAACAACATCTTCCTCTCCTACGGCAACCTGCTCGACGTGCTGCGCCAGGTCTCGACCACCGGGCTGATCGCCACCGGCATGACGGCTGTCATCATCACCGGCGGCATCGATCTCTCCGTCGGCTCGCTGATGGCCATCTGCTCGGTGGTCTGTGCCATGCTGCTGACGGTCCCAGGCGTGACGCCGGGCGTCGTGCTGGGCGTGCCGACCGTCGCGCTGGTGGCGCTTTGCCTCGGTTTCGTCGTCACCCGCTTCATCTTCCAGAACCTGGCAAAGTCCCGTGCCGGCGCCGATCTCGTCCGCGAGATCAGGCTGGACGGGATTCGCGGCCTGATCACGCCCGCCGTCGTCGGCGTGGTCTTGTGCTGCCTGTCGCTGTGGTTTCTGCTGCCGCAGATCGAGCCGAAATTCGGCGTGCTCGGCGTGCTGCTGGTGGCGCCGTGCGTTGGTTTGCTGTTCGGGGCGCTCAACGGCTTCATCATCGTTGCCGGACGGCTGCAGCCCTTCATCGTCACCCTGGCGATGATGGTGACGGCGCTCGGCATCGCACGGCTGACCGCCGGCCAGAACAATGCGGTGCTGCCGGTCTATACCGGCTCCAACGCCACCGCCGATTTCGAGATCCTGCGCTCGCTGGTGTTCGGCATCATCCCGATGCCGGGCCTGTTCTTCCTCGGCGCCATCGTGATCTACGGCGCGGTGCTGCGCTTCACGCCGTTCGGCCGCTATGTCTATGCCATCGGCGGCAACGAGGAGGCGGCGCGCCTCTCCGGCATCGCCGCCGGCCGCGTCAAGATCGCCACCTATGCCGTCTCCGGGCTGCTCGCCGGCATTGCCGCCGTGCTCTATGTCGCGCAGTACCGGCAAGGCAAGCCGGATGCCGGCGCCGGGCTGGAGCTCGACGCCATTGCCGCTGTGGTCATAGGCGGCACCAGCCTGATGGGCGGGCGCGGCAGCCTCATCGGCACGTTCTGCGGCGTGCTGATCTTCGGTCTGCTCTCCAACATCCTGCAGCTCCACAACATCAATTCGAACCTTCAGCTGGTGCTGAAGGGGATGATCATCATCGGCACCGTGCTCGTGCAGGAGCGCAATGCCGGTGATCTCCTGGCCTATCTGCGCCTGCCCGGCGGGCAATCGGCGCACAAGGAAACGGCCGCGGCAAAGCGGCCGTCGCAAGAGACACCGTCTCTCAATCTCGGAGGAAACAAAAAATGAAACGACGTGACATGCTGAAGCTTGCCGCCGTGACCGCGGCACTGCTGACCACCACCGCGCTTTTGACCACCGGCAATGCCTATGCCCAGGACAAGAAGTGGAAGATCGGCTTCTCGCAGGTGACGACCATCGAGCCCTGGCGCGCGCAGTTCAACAAGGACATCCTGGCCGAAGCCGCCAAGCACCCCGAGGTCGAGCTGATCATCACCGACGGCGAGGACAAGACCGAAAAGCAGGTCGCCGATGTCGAGAACCTGATCCGCCAGGAGGTCGATGCGCTGTTGGTGTCACCGAAGGAATCGGCCGGCCTGACCGGCGTCGTGCAGCAGGCGATCGACGCCAAGATCCCGGTCTTCGTGCTCGACCGCAATGTCGACACCAAGGACTACACGCAGTTCGTCGGCGGCGACAACGCGCTGATCGGCCGCGCGGCCGGCGAATATGCCGTCGAACTGCTGGGCGGCAAGGGCAAGGCTGCAGGCAACGTCGTCGAGATCTGGGGCGGCATGGGCACCCAGCCGGCGCATGACCGCCATGACGGCTTTCACGAATTCACCGACAAGGAGCCGGGCATCAAATATCTGCTTGACCAGCAATCGGGCGACTGGAAGCAGGACCAGGCCTACAATCTGATGGCCAACGCGCTGAAGAGCAACGAGAAGATCGATCTCGTCTACGGGCACAACGACCCGATGGCCTATGGCGCCTATCTCGCCGCCAAGGATGTCGGCCGCGAGAAGGACATCAAGTTCATTGGTATCGACGGCCTGCCCAATGAAGGCGTGCAGATGGTGAACAAGGGCGAGCTGACGGCGACCTTCACCTATGTCACTCCCGGTGCCGAAGGCCTGCGCCAGGCGATCAAGTTCCTCAACGGCGAGAAAGTCGAAAAGACCATTACCCTACCAACCGAGAAGATCACCAAGGAAAACGCCGCCCAGGTGCTGAAGGACAACGGCCTCTGAGGCAAACTTCCTGCCGGGTGCTCCTTTGGCGCCCGGCGGGTCTAAGCCAGCTTCACCAGCAGCTTCATGAAGGTGGCGATCTCCTTGGCCGAGAGCGGCGCCAGCGTCTCCTTTGTGATCTCGCGCGCCAGCGGGATCAGGCGCTCGATGGCATCGCGGCCTGCCGCGGTCAGATTGACCAGCAGCCGTCTTTTGTCGACCTCGTGCCTGGAAAGCTCGACCAGGCCGCGCGCCTTCAGCCGGTCGATGACGCCCTTCACCGTCGCCGCATCCATCGCGATCAGCGTGCCGAGCTGGTTCTGCGAGGTCTCGCCGACGTCACGCAGCTTGGCCAACGCCGCGAATTGCGGCGGCGTCAGATCGCCGATATGCGCGGCAAAGATCGCGACATGGCGCTGATGCGCCTTGCGCAGGATGAAGCCGACCTGCTCCTGCAGGAGGTAATCCTGGTCGTCCGGCGCCTCGACCTCGACCAGCTTGAGCAGATTGTCCTCGCCGCTCACCGCAGCCCATCCCAGGCTTTGATGTCATCGGCCGCGAGACCACCCATGCGATCGTGGATGCGCGGGCCACAAGTCATGGCGAGGCAGAACAGAATCTCGTCGGGGCGCGGACCATCGGACATGCCGACTTCCATGGCGTCGAAATGGCTGCGCACATAGGCGGCGTTGATGTGGCCGAGCGGCACGTCGAGCTTCGAACCGAAAGCGCCGACCTTCTTGGCCGACGGCACGATCGCCTTGGCGTCGCCGAGCCGCTCGCGCATGGCGTAGCCGCCGGGCACATGCCAGAGGGCGCCGTGTTCCAGCTCACCTGCGGTGCCGACAATGGCGCCTTTGCCGTAGCCGTCGATCTGCTTGACGTCGCCGCCGAGCGCCGCGATCAGCCGGTCGGCGAGCAGCAGGCCGAGCGGCTTGAGATCGTCCATGGCGCTCTGCAGCTCCTCGACATAGCGCCCGGCGAACGGGTTCTTTACCAGCGCCATGGCGGCGGCACGGCGGCGCGGCACCTTGGCCACCGGCCCGCCCTCGTGAAAGATCTCTTCGGTCAGAACCGCGATCTTGCGGATCGGAAACTCAGGCATGGGCAACTTCCTCCCTCGAAGTTTCGTTGGGCGCGGCAAGCGCAACCGAGCCACTGATGCGGATCTCGCCGCCGAGAAACAGCGCCGACCCGGCAATAAGCCCCCGCCGGCGAAAATCTTCGGCGACGGCAAGGCCATTGTCCAGCGCGCGCGCCACTTCGCCAAGGGCAAGCGTGCCGACGCCTTGCGTCACCAGCCGCGAGCCGAGATCGCTGTCGGGCGACAGTTCGTGTGCGGAAATGCGCTTGATGGCGCGATTGCCGGGCAGGTCCACCGCGTTGGCAATGAGCGTCGCCGCCGCATCGGCTTCGGCGCCGGTCCGCGCCAGCACGGTGACGGCGTCGGCAATGCCAAGCGAGAAGGAGCGGCCACGCCAACCGCTGGTGGCGACGCCGCGAACGCCATCTTCCGCGCGGATCGTGATCCGGTCGGCCATGCCGTTGCCGGTACCGGCTACCGCCAGACCCATCGACTGGCCCTTGCCGATATGGAGCGCGCAGTCGCCGCCATTGTTGACATAGGCGCGCTCGATCTTGCGACCGGCAAGCAATGCGGCGAGCATTTCGTCGGCTACCGATCCCGCGACGGCCGCCATCGGAGTTATAAAGCATTCCGCCAGGGGCATGACGGCTGCCTCCATGCGGCGCGCCGTCGGGCCGGCGAAGGTGCGCGGCGCCAGGAAAAACGCCGGCAGCCGCAATTCGGGGAGTTCCTCGACCAGCTCCACCAGGATCGTCTGGAACCGCGCTATGGCCTGTTCATAGGCTCGGCGGCATTCATCCGCCTCACCAAAAACCTCGACGATCAGGTCGATCGGCCCGTGGTTGAGATGCAGCCGCTTGCCGTCCTGCAGCCAATGGGCTTGCGGGCCTTGCATCACCCGGCCCCGTTCGAGCCGGCACGACGTAGCTGCGCGAGTGGCGGCCATGGATTGTTGGTTTCGGCGCCTGTGCCGCGGCGCGGATTCAGGTACTCACCGCCTTTTGCGACAATATCCTCGACGCTGCGGATCTCCGCCTCGTACCCGCCGAGCCTGACATAGTCGTCGCGGCGCAGCGTGAATTCGATCGGCGCCACCAGCGCCGGTGTAGGCACATAGCCGAAGGCGCCTTCCGGCACCCGTGTGACATCGACCATCAGGGTGATGCCCCCGCCCGGCCAGACATAGACCGGCGCACCGCCGACCGTGACATAGGTGGTCAGGCCCTGAACCGAGCGGGTGAGATTGACCGGGTTTTCGGTGACGCCGGCGCGCAGCGAACCGCCGGCGCCGCCGATGAACAGCACCGTGCACAAAGCCGGCTCGCAATTGTCCTCGATCAGGCCGACCGATTTTTGCAGCCGTTCCGGAAACGGTTTTTGCACCGGCTTCAACTCGTCGTCGAGCTCGTAATAGGCGAATTGCTCGCCGGTGGTCGAAACCATCAGCAGCGACAGGCCCGGCCGCGCACCCTTCTTGGCGTTCCACTCGCCAAGGATCGACAGCGGGTCTGAAATGCTGGTGCCGCCCCAGCCGAGGCCTGGCTCGGACACCTTGAAATAGCGGCCCGGCGTCGAACGGCGGCCGAGGATCTTTATCCCTGTGTCCTGCCAGCCCAGCACCTTGCCGGCCTGATGCTCGGAAACGACGCCGGTGATGTGGTCGTCGACCACCACCACCTCGTCGACAAGGCCGCGCCATTGCGTGGCGAACATGCCGATGGTCGCCGAGCCGCAGCCGACGCGCATGCGATGTTCCTGCTTGCCGTCGATGACAGGCGCTTTGCCGGCTTCGACTGTTATGGTGGCGCCGCCGTCGATGGCGAGTTCCACCGGCTTGCGGTTGCACAGATTGAGCAGCGCGTCGCAGGTGGCGCGTCCTTCGGCCTTTGAGCCGCCGGTCAGATGATGCACGCCGCCCAGCGACAGCATCTGCGAGCCATACTCGCCCGTCGTGACATGGCCGATTGCCTCGCCCTGCGATCGCACAATAGCCGTCTCGGGTCCGATATGCCGGTCGGTGTCGATCTTCACCTTGACGCCGCAGTACGAAAAAATGCCTTCCGTGACGACGGTGACGAGATCGACGCCTTCGACTTCCTGGCTGACGATGAACGGCGCCGGCTTGTAGTCGGGATAGGTGGTGCCGGCGCCGATTGCGGTGACGAAGCGGCGGCCGGTGTTGACCAGTTCGCCGTCCCATTGTTCGCCCTCGGCGACGAACGGCACGATTGCCGCGCCGGCCTCGGCCGCATGGTCGAGGATGGTCAGCGGGTCCATCCGCACGATCCTGCCGCCGACATTGCCGTAGCGGTCGCAGGCGCCGGTGCGCCCATCAGCGATGTAGCACATCACCGGACAGGCATCGCAGCGGATCTTCTCCGCCACCAGCTTCTCGCCGGGATCATGGGTCTCGAAGCGTTCGGCAAGCTCGCTCATCGGCGTGCCTCCTTTTCGCGGATGCCATCTTTTTCGCGGATGCCAGCGCGGATACGCGTCGGCGTCGCCGGTATCTTGGTGACCAGCACGCCGGTGGCGTGGCGGATGGCGTTGAGGATTGCCGGCGCAGTCGGGATCAGCACATGCTCGCCCAAACCCTTGGCGCCAAAGGGTCCTTCCGGATCCGGAACTTCTATCAGGATGGTCTCGATCGGCGGCACGTCGCCAATGGTCGGGATGAGATAGTCGTGCAGGTTCTCGGTGCGGCCGGGGATGTACTCTTCCATCAGCGCCATGCCGATGCCTTGCGCGATACCGCCCTCGATCTGGCCTTCGGCCAGCAGCGGGTTGATCGCCTTGCCCACATCATGCGCGGCGGTGATCTTGATGAGCTTCACCGTGCCGAGCTTGAGATCGACCTCCAGTTCGGCGATCTGCGCGCCATAGCCGTAAACGGCGTAGGGTTTGCCCTGGCCCTTGGCGTCGAGGGGCAGCGTCGGCGGGTCGTAGGTCTCCTCGGCGCGGAAGACGAAGCCTTCGGCATCCAGGTCCAACGTCGTGAGATCAATGCGGCGGGTGGCTTCGCCTTCGCGGATGACGATCGCCGGGCCGTCGAGTTGGAGAGCGGCTTTTTCCGAAACATTGGCGAAACGCAGGATCTTTTCACGCAAGGCGCGGCCGGCCTTTTCGGCCGCCTTGCCGGTGACGAAGGTCTGGCGCGAGGCCGATGTCTTGCCGGCGTCGGGAGTAATTGATGTATCGGCGCTCTTCAGCTGGAATCTCTCCAGCGGCAGGCCGAGCGCGTCGGCGCAGATCTGGGCGATGACCGTGTTAGAACCCTGGCCGATATCGACCGCGCCCTGGTGCAGGATGACCGTGCCGTCGGCCGCGATGCCGACCCGAATGGTCGACGGATTGGGCAGCGAGGTGTTGCCGCAGCCATACCAGCAGGACGCGACGCCGACGCCGCGCTTTCTATCTGTGTTGGCACTGTTGAATGCCTCCGCATCGGCCGCCGCGCGCGCCCAATGCGGCCGCAGCGATTCGAGGCATTCGGCAATGCCGACGCCCGAGTCCAGAAGCTGTCCTGTGACCGTTTCGGAGCCGTTCCGAAGGCAGTTCTTCAAGCGAAAATCGAGCCTGTCCATGCCGAGCTTGCCGGCCAGCTCATCGTAGAGGGTCTCCTGCATGATCGTCGCTTGCGGCACGCCGAAGCCGCGGAAGGCGCCGGAGATCGGCCCATGCGTATGGATGGCGCGGCCTTCGGCGCGGTAGTTCGGCGTCGCGTAGGGTCCGGAGGCGTGCACCGGCACGCGGTTGGCCACGGTAGGGCCCCAGCTTGCATAGGCGCCGGTGTTGAAATCGCCTTCAAAAATCATGCCGGTGACAAGGCCGTCGGCATCGGCGCCGATGGTCGCCTTCATCTCGGCCGGATGGCGCTTGGTGGTCGACATCATCGATTCGGTGCGGGTGTAGGCAAGTGCCGCCGGCCGCCCTGTCTTCATCGCCACAAGGCCGATCAGCGGCTGCAGCGAGACGTCGAGCTTCGAGCCGAAACCGCCGCCGGTCGCGGTCGGCACGATGCGCACCTTGTCGACGGCAAGGCCGAGCACCTTCGCCGTCTCGTCGCGGTCCATATAGGGCGCCTGGGTGCAGGCGACGACGACCAGCGTGTCGCCGTCCACATAGGCATAGCCGGCTTCCGGTTCGATATAGGCGTGCTCGACATAGGAGGTGTCGATCACGCCGGAAACCGTGAACGCTGCACCGGCAAGGGCCCCTTCCGGATCGCCGCGTTCGACGAAGCCGGAGGTCAGCAGGTTTGCCGGTCTGTTCTCATGGATGAGCTTGGCACCGCCGGCGCGCGCTTCGCAGGATTGGAGAACATGCGGCAATTCGGTCCAGCGGATCGGAAAATCCGAGAGGTCGATATCGAGCATCGCCTCGCGCTCGCCAGCGACCAACGCCACCGCCTCACCGCGAAGGCGGGCAAACCCTTCGGCCAGTGCCGGCTGGTCGGCGAACGGGCCGATGACGCCGAAACAATTTTTTCCCGGAATGTCGGCGGCGGTGAAGACGCCGGCGACACCGGGCTGTGCCTTCGCCCAGCCATCGAGGTCACCGAAGGCGAAGCTGGCGTGATAATGCGGAGAGCGGATCACCAGTACCGCCAGCGCATCGGCGGGGAAGGAATCGCTGCCGAATTTCTCAGCCCCGGTGACTTTCGGCACGCCGTCGAGCCGGATGGGCGAGGAACCGATCGCGTGGCCTGACCGGGGCAAGCGGAAATCCAGGCTTGCTGCCTGCAGGGAGGCATCCATCACTGCGGCAATGATCTTCCGGTAGCCGGTGCAGCGGCACAGAATTCCGCCGAGCGCGTCCTGTACCTCGACCTCGGTGGGGCTCGCCTTCTTCTCCAGCAACGCCGTCGCCGCAACCAACAGGGCGGGCGTGCAAATCCCGCACTGCGCCGCGCCGTGGGCAAGGAAAGAGGCCTGCAACGCCGACAGCCGGCCGTTGGCAAGCCCTTCCACGGTCGTCACCGATGCGCCGGCAGCGGACGCCGCCGACATCAGGCAGGCGCAGACGGGATCGCCGTCGACCAGCACCGTACAGGCGCCGCAATCCCCGGCGTCGCAGCCGACCTTGGTGCCGGTCAGCCCCAGTTCGTCGCGCAGCACCAGGGACAGCCGGCGCAGCGGCGGCACATTGACCGATACGGCGCTGCCATTGACCTCGAAGTCGATGTCAACGCGCTCCGGGCCGCGAGCAGGCCGAACGGCGCCCAGGTCGGGCACTGCTTCACGCACGTCAGGTTGAACCTGGCTCATGCCGTCACCTCTTCGCCAGTCGTCCGCCCCACAGCCGCAAGCACGGCGCGGGCAACAATCTCGCGCACTGCATCGAGCCGGTATTCGGCGCTGCCGCGCACATCGGCGATCGGCGACAGTTCGCTCATCGGTGCGGACAGGACCGCATCGGCAAGCTCGCCATCCACCGGCAGCCCGCACAACGCGGCTTCGACGCCGGCCAGCCGCTTGGCCACCACCGAACAGGAGCCGGCCGCGACCGCCGCTTGCCGGACGGTGCCATTGTCGACGGCCAGACGTGCCGCCACCATGGCAATGGAAATGACGAGGTAGCGCCGGGCGCCGAGCTTGACGAAAGCCGACGTGCCGCTGGGCTTCGGCACGCGGATCGCCGTGACCATCTCACCGGGCAGCAGAGCCGTGCGGCGATTGCCGAGAATGAAGTCCTGCAACGGCAGGTGCCGCGTCGCTGCCACCGAGCGCAGCTCGACCTCGGCGTCGAGGACGAGCAGGGCCGGCACGCCGTCGGCGGCAGGCGAGGCGTTGCAGAGATTGCCGGCGACCGAGGCGACGTTCTGGATCTGCGCCGAGCCGACCTCTCGTGCCGCCTGCTTCAGCGCCTCGAAGGCCGGCGGCAAGGGATGGCGGACGATGTCGGTCCAGGTCGTGCGCGCGCCGATGACGAAATGGTCGCTCGTCTCGGCAATGCCGCAAAGCGCCGCCAGGCCGTTAATGTCGAGAACATTGTCGCGGATCGGTTTGCTGCCCTGTGCGGGATAGAAATCGGTGCCGCCGGCAAGGATGCGCCAGGCGCCCTCGCCAAGCAAAGCGAGCGCTTCGTCGACCGAGGTGGGTTTCGCGTAACGGATCACGCTTTGCCTTCCCGAAAAGAGGCCTTCCAGAGCAGGTACTTCGAAAGATCCTTCCAGCACAGAGGTCGGAAAATTCATTCGTATGCAAATGATATCAAGCTGGCAGGATTTGTCAAAGCCGGAGTTTGCCGCGGCGCCGCCGGCACGCATTTGTTATGGCTTGAGAGGTTGACGCGGCCGGCCATCTGGTCAAGTTTCTGCGTCCGGTCGCGTCAGCGGCATTTTCCACTGGAGCCTGCATACGGAAGAGGAAAGCCCATGGCCGACGAAGCGCTTGTCGTCATCGACCTGCAGAACGATTTTTGTCCCGGCGGCGCGCTGGCGGTTGCCGGCGGCGACGAGATCGTGCCGCTGGTCAACGACCTGATCCGGCGAACCGACCATGTCGTGCTGACGCAGGACTGGCATCCCGCCGGTCACTCCAGCTTTGCTTCCAGCCATCCGGGCGCGCAGCCCTTCACCATGATCGAAATGCCGTACGGCCAGCAGACGCTGTGGCCGGACCACTGCATCCAGGGCAGCCTGGGCTCGGATTTCCATTCCGGCCTCGCCTGGACCAAGGCCGAGCTCGTCATTCGCAAGGGATTTCGGCCTGATATCGACAGCTACTCGGCCTTCTTCGAGAACGACCGCACGACCCAGACCGGCCTTGCCGGCTACCTCCGGGAGCGCGGCATCGACACGCTGACCCTGGTCGGGCTGGCGACCGATTTCTGCGTCGGCTTTTCGGCGCTGGATGCCGTCAGCCAGGGCTTCAAAACCACAGTGCGGCTGGATGCCTGCCGCGGCATCGATCTCAACGGTTCGCTCCATGCCACGCTGCAGCGCATGCGCGACGCCGGCGTGAGGCTCGAAGACCCTTTGTCGGACTGACGGATCGTGAGGCGCAAGAGGGGCTTTTTGTGGGTCGCGACGAAGGCGGCAATCGTTGTGGCCGTGCTGTTTCCGGCACAGGCTTTCGGGGCGGAGGAACACGGCCTGCCCGGGGCTTCGATGTCGCTGTGGTGGGCGCTGCCCTTTGCCGGGCTGCTGTTGTCGATCGCCACTGGTCCGCTGCTGTTTCTTCATGTCTGGGAGCATCACTACGGCAAGATCGCGGCCCTTTGGGGCGCTCTGGTGGTCCTGCCGCTGGCGGTTGCCTTCGGTGTCCCCACAGCGACCGAAGCGGTAATGCATGCGTTGCTCACCGAATACATGTCGTTCATCATCCTGCTGTTTGCGCTGTTCACCATTTCCGGCGGCATTCTCCTTGCCGGCAACATTCACGGCACGCCGCTGGTGAATGCCGGCCTGCTGCTGGTCGGCGCGCTGCTGGCCTCGGTGATCGGCACGACCGGTGCCTCGATGATCCTGATCCGGCCGATCATCCGCGCCAACGATAACAGGCCGTTCAACGCCCATGTCGTCATCTTCTTCATCTTCCTGGTGTCCAACATCGGCGGCTCGCTGACGCCGCTTGGCGATCCGCCGCTGTTCGTCGGCTTCCTGCGCGGCGTCGACTTCTTCTGGACGACGACGAACCTCTGGCGCGAGACGCTGTTCGTCGGCGGTGTCGTCCTGGGCATTTTTCTGGTGATCGACATCATCCTGCACCGGCGCGAGGCTGGCGCGCCGAAGATCAAGGACCCGACACCGGATACCAAGGTGCGCCTGCGCGGCCTGGCCAACCTTCCGCTGCTGGCGGGGGTGATCGGCGCCATCCTGCTATCGGCGGCTTGGAAGCCGGGCGTCAGCTTCTCCGTGTTCGGCGTCAGCCTGGAACTGCAGAACCTGGTGCGCGACGCCATGATCCTGGCGCTCGCCCTCGTTTCACTTGTCATTTCGCGCAAGGAATACCGCGAGGCCAATGGCTTCAACTGGGGTCCGATAGCAGAGGTGGCCAAATTGTTTGCCGGCATCTTCATCTGCATCGTGCCGGTCATCGCCATCCTCAGGGCAGGCCATGAGGGTGCGCTGGCGCCGCTGGTGTCGCTTGTGAGTTCTTCCTCCGGCCAGCCCAACGATCTCGCCTATTTCTGGCTGACCGGGGCGCTGTCATCCTTCCTCGACAATGCGCCGACTTATCTGGTGTTCTTCGAGCTTGCCGGCGGTGACCCCCGGCACCTGATGACGGAGTTCGCTTCGACGCTTGCCGCGATCTCGGCCGGCGCGGTGTTCATGGGCGCCAACACCTATATCGGCAATGCGCCGAACTTCATGGTCTACGCCATCGCCCGACATCGCGGCGTGAAGATGCCGGGCTTTTTCGGCTATATGGCATGGTCGGGCCTGGTGCTGATCCCGACATTTTTGGTAGCGGGTTTTCTGTTCTTCGGCTGATCAACCCACGCCGACATAACGGCGCACCGCTGACGGATCGGCGCGCAGTTCTTGGACATCGACTGTCTCGCGGTTGCGGCCGTTTTCGACGAAGGCAACGCGGTCGGCGACAGAAAGCACTGCATCGACCCGTTGTTCGACCAGGATGGTCGACACGCCCATGTCACGCAGCGTCGACACCGTCTCGCGGATCTTGGCGATCATCGACGGCATCAGCCCTTCGGTCGGCTCGTCGAGCAATAGCACCTGCGGTTCGAGGCAGAGTGCACGCGCCATCGCCAGCATCTGCTGTTCGCCGCCGGACAGTGTGCCGGAACGCTGCCGCAGCCGCTGGCGCAGCAATGGAAAGAGGTCGAGCACGTTTTCACGCGTCGCCTTGCCCTTGCCGCGTGCCATCAGGCCGATCTCGATGTTTTCCGCCACCGTCATTTCGGCGAACAGTCGCCTTCCCTGCGGCACATAGGCGACGCCGGCCTTGGGCACCTCATGCGCCGGCAGGCCGGTCACCTCCTTGCCATCGAGCCTGATCGAGCCGGCGCTCGAGGGGACCAGCCCCATGATGGCCTTGAGTGTCGTCGTCTTGCCGGCTCCATTGCGGCCGAACAGGCACAGCACCTCGCCTTTGTTCAGCACCAGGTCGAGGCCATAGAGCACCTGGACCTCGCCATAGAAGCAGTCGAGCCCCGAAATGGTGAGTGCTTGAGGCGTGGCCTCGGCCTGGTTTGCCTCGGTCATGGGGCAGTCCCCAAATAGGCTTCCTGCACCGCCGCGTTTTCGCGGATCGCTTCGGGCGTGCCTTCGGCGAGGATCTTGCCGGCATTGAAGACCGTGATGCGGTCGGCCAGTTGCATGACGACAGGCATGTTGTGCTCGATCAGAAGCACGGTGGCGTTCTTGGCGATCTCGCGCACCAGGGTGATGAAATTGTCGATCTCGCTGTCGGCCAGCCCTTGCGTCGGCTCGTCGAGGATCAAAAGGCGCGGCTTCAGCGCCAGCCCCATCGCCACTTCCAGCAGGCGCTGATGGCCGTAGGACAACTGCCCGGCCGGCATGTGGGCGCGATCGGCCAGGCCGGTGCGTTCGAGTGCGGTCATGACAGCGGCCTGTATCGCGCTCCTGGAATGGCTGCCATGCCGCAGCGTCAGTTGCGCGGGCAGCGCGACGTTGGCGTAGACGGACAGGTTGGCATAGACGCTGGTGAGCTGGAAGGTGTAGGCGATCCCCCTGCGGACCCTGACATAGGCAGGCAGATTGGTGATGTCGGCGCCGTCGAAGACGATCATGCCGGCAGACGGCTGGATGCGGCCGCTGACCAGGCTGACGAAGGTGGTCTTCCCCGCTCCATTGGGGCCGATCACGGCGCGGATTTCGCCCGGCATCAAGGAGAAATCCACACGGTCGACGGCACGCAGGCCGCCGAAGTCGCGAGAAAGGCCCTTGGTGGTCAAAAGCGGCATCATGGCAGCCACCCGAGCCAGCGCTGCCTAATGCTGCCCAGAATGCCTTTGGGGAAGAACAGCACCAGAAGGATCAGCGCGATGCCGACGATCAGCAGATAGGCGGAGGTGTAGCCGCTGGTGATATCGATGACATAGTACATGAACAGCGTGCCGATCAGCGGCCCGAGCGTTGTTGCAGCACCGCCCAGCAGCACCCACAGCAGCGGCAGGATCGAATATTGCACCGACGCGAAGCTCGATCCGACATAGCCGAACAGCAGCGCATAGGCGGCACCCGAGCCGGCGCAGATGATGCCGGAGATGACGACGGCGGCGAGCTTGTTGGAGAAAGTGTCGTATCCCAGCATCTTCGTGCGCTCCTCATTCTCGCGGATGGCGACCAGCACGCGGCCATACCGGGAGCGGACGATGGCCAATGTGACGAGAAGCACGATCGAAAACAGCGCCAGCGCCGTCATGTAGCGAACGGTCGGATTGGTGAGCTCGAGCGACGTCGCGCCGAAGCTGAGCACCCGCGCCGGCTGCGGCACGACCATGCCCTGGTCGCCGCCGGTCCACGTCGCGAAGTAGAGGATGAGGAGGTAGAACACTTGCGCGAACATCATGGTGACGATCATGAAGGCGACGCCCGTGGTGCGCAGCGCCAGCAGGCCGATCACGAGTGACACAACAACACCACAGGCAAGCCCGGTGGCGAACGCCGCTGGTACGCTCCAGCCGAGCTGGATGACGGCAAGGCCGGCGCCATAGAGCCCGGCGGCAAAGAACATGGCATGGCCGAGGCTGAGCAGGCCGACATAGCCGAACAGCATGTTGTAGCCCATGGCGAACACCGCCAGCACCATGATGCGGGCGAGCAGGCCGTGATAGTATTCCGGCAGAAGGAAGCTCAGCACGAAAAGCAGCGCGACGACGCCGAGATGCAGGGCATAGGCTTTTACCGGCGAAGCTTCGCTCATCGCGACCTCGTCCCGAACAAGCCTTGCGGACGGAACACCAGCACCATGGCGACCAGCAGCGTGGCGATGATCTTGGCCAGCGTCGGCGAGAAGAACATCGAGATGATGCCGTCGGAGAGACCGATCAGCACGGCGGCGACGACCGTGCCGCGCAGCGAGCCGAGGCCGCCGATGATGACGACGATGAAGGAGAGCAGCAGCGGGTCCTGCCCCATCAGGTAATGCGCCTGGCTGATCGGCACGATCAGCACTGCGGCAATGGCCGCCAGCATGGCGCCAAGCGCGAAGACGCCGCCATAGACGCGGCCGACGGGGATGCCGAAGGCCTGCGCCGTCTCGCTGTCATACTGCGTGGCGCGCATGACGAGGCCGATCCTGGTGCGCGTCAGCACCAGCCATGTCGCGGTGAGCAGCAGCGCGGAGGCGGCGATGACAGACAGTTTGTAGCCGGAGTAGCCGAACCACGGCAAAAGGATGCGGTAGCTGAACGGCGGCTCCACCGGCCGCGCCTCCGGACCGTAGAAGGTCAGCGCCAGCTGCTGGATGATGTAGAGCATGCCGATGGTGGCGACGATGGTGGCTTCCGGATTGTAGTTGAGCCGGCGCAGCACCAGCCGTTCGGCGACCAGCGCAATGGCGCCGACGATCAGCGGCGCAATCACAAGTGCGGCCAGGAAGCCGAGCGCCGGATGGCCGCCAATGGCTGTGGTGATCGCCCAGGCGAGCACGGCGCCCAGCATGAAGAACTCACCATGCGCGACATTGACCACCCGCATGACGCCGAACACCAAGGACAGGCCGAGCGCGGTCAGCGCCAGCACGGCTGAGGTGACGAGGCCTTCGAGGGCGGCGAGGAGGAGGTGGGGACCGAAGTGCATGCTACACGCTCAGCGATAGCGCAATCGCGCCCCTTGCGGGGGGTGAGGAGTGGTCCGCGCAGCGGACGGAAAGCCAATTGCTTGGCTTTCCGAACGACGAACGCCCGGAGCGACAGCGAAGGGCCGGGTCCGGCAGGACAGAGGGGGCGGCCTGGCGCTCACGCTTGTGCTGGAGCAGCTCACAGCGCCTGCGTCGTATAATCCCCTTCGGCCTCGTAAAGTCCGTCCTCGATCTTGGTCTTGTGCACGACCTTGAGCTTGCCGCCTTCGATCTTGGAGATGTTCTGGATGCCAAAGCACTGGTGGATCTTGCCGTTGAAGGTCTTCGGTCCCTGCGGATGTTCCGGACCTTCGGCGAACTCGGTCAGCGCCTCGGTCGCCTCGACCAGCTTGGCGCGGTCTTCCGGTCCCTTGTAGCCGGCGTCCTCCATCGCCTTCTTGACGACGTAGAGCGTTTCCCAGCAGCCGAACATGTGGGCTGCGGTGGAGACGTCCTTGGGGTCGCCGACGGCGGCGCCATTGTCGTCGATGCCGACAGCAGCGCGATAGGCCTTCTGCGCCTCGGAATCATCGGCCTGCGCATAGCGCGGCGAGCCTTCCCAGAAATGGCTGCCGTCGAGGAATTCGAGGCCGGGGCTGTTGATGTCGGTGGCTTCGAGCGAATCGATGAAGCCGAACAGTTGCGGCCGGTTGGAGCCGTAGAACTCACCAAGCTCCTTGACGAAGGTGAGCACGGCCGGGCCGACCATGACGTGGTAGATCACCTCGGTCTCGGCCGGGATCTGCGGAAAATACTTGGTGAAGGATGATTCCGTCGGCGGGATGGCGATCTGCGCGATGACCTCGCCGCCTTGCGCCTTCAGCGCCGGCGGCAGGTAGTCGCGGTGGTCGTAGCCGAAGGCGAAATCCGGGAAGATCTGCGTCACCTTCTTGCCTGCATTGGCCGCGATCCACGGCGCCATCGACTGGATCTGGCTCTTCACGTCGGTGATGCCGGGCTGGAAGACATAGCGGTTCAGCTTGGTCGAGGCGACGTGATGGCCTTCGCTGACGACGAAATAGGGCATCTTGTTTTCGCCGGCGGCGGGCGCCGAGCCGATGACGACATGCGAGAACAGCGTGCCGAAGACGATGTCGGTTTTGTGCTGGGTGGCGAACTTGCCGACCACCTCGGCGCCACGGCCGGGATCGGTGCCGTCATCCTCGATGATCACCTCGACCTGGCGGCCATTGATGCCGCCGGCGGCATTGATCGCCTTGACTGCGGCAGCTGTCGTCTTTTCGTACCAGCGGCCATAGGCAGCGCCGATGCCGGTGCGGTGCGACTGGAAGCCGATCTTGATCGGCGCCGAACTCTGCGCCTGGGAATAGCGGACGAAGCCAGGGGCAAGGCCGAGGCCGGCGCCTGCGGCCAGACCTTTCAGTGCGGTGCGGCGGGTGAGCGTGGATCTGGAGAGATCGAAAAACCCATTCTTGTCAGTCACGGCAGTTCCCCTGTTTTTGAGTTTTGACTGGCTGCAACGAGGCAAAAAATCGCATGTGTACAAACTAAATCACCAAAGCCCCGACGTGGCAAGCGGGCTTTCCCCGAAGGCATGCTGGTCGCCTGTTCTCATCCGACAGTCGGCGTGGCAAGCAACCAGAGGCCGAAGACGGTGTAGGCGATCATCAGCAAGGTAAGCGGGAACTGGCTGAGGGCTGCGCGGGAGGGCTGTGGGTGCAGGCGCCAGGCGAAGCCGTGAGCGACGAGGACGGCGAGCACATGGCCCAGGATGATGGCGCCGGCCTGGATATTCCACAGCCACCACGCAGAGTCCGCCCCCGCAACGATGCCGGCCTCGATCTGCATATCGGCGGTGCCGAACAGGTTCCAGCCCATCGCGAACGGATCGGAAAGTGCCGCAAGCGCATATTGGCCGTCGACGAGCAGCGCCGTCAGATAATGCGCAATGTGATAGGCAAGCGCGATCGGCACGATCGACCACACCAGCTGACCGGCCGCCTGGTTAAGAATGTGGTCGCTGCCGGCAAGACGTTGGCCGAGCCAGACGGCAAGCAGGAACACCGCCGCCAGCAGCGCGAATGTCAGGATCAGCCCGAAAGTGCCGCTGCCGATCAGCGCCGTGCGGCCGGGAAATTCGAGCGGGTTGATGCCGAACAGGCCGAGCCAGAAGAAGGTTTTCGACAGGCCGTCGAAGGACACCGACGACAGGGCGAGCAGCAGGAAAGCCATGCCGCTGGCCGGCAAGGGCTCCGCGGCCAGCAGCTTGGCGCCCGGCCAGCAC